>QILX01000326.1 GCA_003232175.1 Hyphomicrobiales bacterium
CGTGACCTTGGCGTGCGCTCTTACGGCGTGGTGCGTATTGACAGCGCCTCCGGGGTCGAGGACTGGGCCGCAGACCCCGCCGCCAACTCCAGGCTGATCGCCGAAACTTTTGCCCGCGCCTGCGATGTCGCGGAGGGTCATGGCGAGCGACTGGCGGTGGAGGGCGAAATCTGCTGGGGCGGCATGCACAGCTGGAAGCACATGGTTGATCTTCTGGAGGCTGTTGGCCGCCCCCAGACTTTGGGTTTTCAGGCCGATATGGCTCATACGCTGCTCTACACCATGGGCTACAACGCGCCCGAGCACCGGCTCTTGCCGGAGGGCCATGACTGGAGCGACCGGGCACCTCTGGTTGCGGCCCTCACCAAGGTCACCGACGCGCTTCGGCCCTGGACCATCGATTTTCACGTGGCCCAGAATGACGGCACGGTGAAGGGCAGCGGCAGCCACGACAAAACCGGACGCCATTGCATGGCCAATGATCCCAATGGCCGGCTGGACATCACCGAAGATGCCGGCCTGTGGCTGAAAGGTTCCGATGGTCAGCCGACAAAGGCCACGCGGCATATCTGCTGGGACGGCTGCATGTTTCCCAATGCCGACATGATGAAGGCCGCAACCTGGGAGGATGTTCTGGGCGCCATGATCAAGGTGCGCGATGCCCATGGCTGGTCTGAATAATTAGCGGGAGGCGAAAAATGACAAAGAAGCAACTTCGCGTTGGGCTGATTGGATACGGTTTTATGGGCCGCACCCACGCCAATGCCTACACGTCGGTCGGCCACTTTTTCGAGTCCGGCCACGCGCCCGAACTCACCGCCGTTTGTGCCCGCGATGGGGCCCGCGCCAAGGCGTTCGCCGAACAATGGGGCATCAAATCGGTTGAAACCGACTGGCGGAAAATCGTCGCCCGCGATGATATCGACCTCATCGACATCGCCAGCCCCAACGATACCCATGAAGAGATCGCCATCGCCGCCGCGCAAGCCGGCAAGATGGTGGTGTGCGAAAAACCCTTAGGGCGGAATGCGACCGAATCCCGCGCCATGGTCGATGCGGTGGAAAAGGCCGGAGTCGCCAACATGGTCTGGTACAATTACCGCCGCGTGCCGGCGGTGACGCTTGCCAAGCAGCTGATCGACGAGGGCCGTCTGGGGCGCATCTTCCACTACCGCGCCAAATTCCTGCAGGACTGGACCATCGCCGCCGACCTGCCCCAGGGCGGCGAGGGGCTGTGGCGGCTGGACAAGGATGTCGCCGGCAGCGGCGTCACCGGCGATCTGCTGGCCCATTGCATCGACACCGCCATGTGGCTCAACGGCGCCATCGACAGCGTTTCGGGCATGACCGAAACTTTCATCAAGGAACGCACCCACACGATCAAGGGCGGGATGCAAAAGGTCACCATCGATGATGCATGCGCCTTTCTCGCCCGCTTCGCCAACGGGTCCCTGGCGACCTTCGAAGCGACCCGTTACGCCCGTGGCCACAAGGCGCTTTACACACTTGAGATCAACGGCGAGAACGCCTCGATCTTCTGGGACCTGCACGACCTGCACCGTCTGGAGTTTTTCGACCACAAGGACGAAGGCCGCACGCGCGGCTGGCGCTCGGTGCATGTTACCGATGGCGATCACCCCTACATGGACCACTGGTGGGTGCCGGGCCTGCAGATCGGCTATGAGCACACTTTCATTCACCAGGTGGCCGATTTCCTCAAAGGCCTGGACGAGGGCAAACCGGCGGCGCCGACCTTTCGCGAGGCCCTGGCGACCGATCTTGTCACCGACGCGGTGCTGAAATCGGCGGAGACCGGGCGCTGGGAGAAGGCCACATGAAAATCGGATTTTGCATGCTGCTGTGGACCGGAATGGTCGATGACAGCCACCGTCCGATCCTGGAGGACCTCAAGGCCACCGGTTATGATGGCGTCGAAATCCCGGTCATGGGGGGCACGCCGGAGGATTATGCCGCGATTGGCCGCGCCCTTGACGACATCGGCCTTGAGCGCACCGCCATCTCCATCCTGCCGACACTGGAGCAAAACCCGCTCTCGGAAGATACCAAGACCCGGAAGGCGGCGGTGGACTATATGAGCTGGGCCCTGGACTGCACGCAAAGCCTTGGCGCCACCCAGATCGGCGGTCCGCTGCACCAGACCCTTGGACATTTCACCGGTTCGGCCCCGACGGCGCGCGAACGCGAACTGGCGGTGCATTTCCACCGGGCAACCGGCGAGCTGGCCGCCGCAAGGGGCATCACCGTGGCGCTGGAAGCGGTCAACCGTTTTGAGTGTTATTTCGCCAATACCATGGATGATCTGTGCGCCCATGTCGTCGCGGTGAACCACAAGGCGATCACCGCCATGTACGACACTTTTCACGCCAATATCGAGGAAGACGACCCCATAGAGGCCTATACGAGAAACGCCGGCCATGTCACCCATGTCCACATCTCGGAAAACGATCGCGGGGTTCCGGGCCGGGGTCATATCCCGTTTGCCAATACCTTCAGCGCCCTTAAACGCGCCGGTTACGACAACTGGCTGACCATCGAGGCCTTCGGGCGCGGTCTGCCCGAGCTTGCGGCGGCAACAAAAGTCTGGCG
>QILX01000154.1 GCA_003232175.1 Hyphomicrobiales bacterium
TTTCTACATCCAAAATCGGCATACCGTAAATGGCGCTGGTGGGGTCGGTCTTGGCGGCGGGGTTGGTGACGTCGTTGGCGCCGATGACAAATGCCACGTCGGCGTTGGGGAACTGGGAGTTGATGTCTTCGAGCTCGAACACCTCGTCGTAAGGCACATTGGCCTCGGCGAGCAGCACATTCATGTGCCCAGGCATGCGGCCCGCCACCGGATGGATGGCATAAGAGACCTTGACGCCTTCGGCCTTGAGCTGGTCGGCCATATCGCGCAGTGCGTGCTGGGCCTGGGCCACCGCCATGCCGTAACCGGGCACGATGATCACCGAACCGGCGTTTTTCAAGATGAAGGCGGCATCATCGGCGGAACCCTGCTTGACCGGTTTTTGTTCAGCCCCGCTCGCCACGGGCCCCGCGACCTCGCCGCCGAAACCGCCAAGGATGACCGAGAAAAACGAGCGGTTCATGCCCTTGCACATGATGTAGCTCAAAATGGCGCCCGAGGAGCCGACAAGCGCCCCGGTGATGATCAGCGCGGTGTTGCCAAGGGTGAAGCCGATGCCCGCCGCCGCCCAGCCTGAATAGGAGTTTAGCATCGAGACCACCACCGGCATGTCGGCGCCGCCGATAGGAATGATAATCAGCACCCCGATCGCAAGCGCCACAATGACAAGCGCCCAGAAGGCGGTGTGGCTTTCGGATACGGTAAAGGCCGCGATCAGCAGCACCATGATAATGCCAAGGGCGAGATTGACCATGTGCTGGTGGGGGAAGACCACCGGCGCGCCGGAGACCAGGCCCTGAAGTTTGGTAAATGCGACGATCGAGCCGGTGAAAGTGATGGCACCGATAGCGGCCCCTAGCGCCATTTCAACCAGGGTCGCGCCGTGGATCTGTCCTGCCACGCCAAGGCCAAAGGCGGTGGGGGCATAAAGCGCCGCCGCCGCCACCAGCACGGCGGCCAGGCCGACGAGGGAATGAAACGCCGCCACCAGTTGCGGCATGGCGGTCATCGGAATGCGTTTTGCGATCACCGCGCCTATACCGCCGCCCACGCCGACCCCAACAATGATCATGGCCCAGGCGGAAAATGTGGATGCGCCGGAGACAAACAGAGTGGTGACCACCGCCAGCGCCATGCCGGCCATGCCAAGCGTATTGCCCTGGCGCGAGGTTTCCGGGTTCGACAGCCCGCGCAAAGCGAGGATGAAACAGACGCCGGAAACCAGATAGAGCAGGGCAGCGAGATTTGCGGACATCGGCCTAACGCTCTTTTTTCTTGTACATGGCCAGCATGCGCTGGGTGACGAGGAAGCCGCCGAATATGTTGATGCTGGCAAGGATGAGGGCGAAGAAGCCCAAGGTCCGGGCGGTGCCGCCGCCCTCGCCCGCCGCGGGCATCAGATCGACGCCAACCGCCAGCAGCGCGCCGACTATGATGACCGAGGAAATGGCGTTGGTGACCGACATCAGCGGGGTGTGCAGGGCCGGGGTAACGCTCCAGACGACAAAATAGCCAACGAAGATCGCCAGGACAAAAATCGCCAGGCGAAAGACAAACGGATCGATGCCGCCACCGCCAACCGCATCGGCGCCTGCCGCCAGGGCCGCCGAGGCGGCGTCGGCGTAAGTCTGGGCCGCTTCGGCGGAAGCGCGGGCCATGTCGGCGGCGTCTTGCGCTTTTCCGGCAGCAATTCCGGCGCTATCGGCACTCATTTGGCGTCTCCGTCTTTCAGCATCGGATGAACGATCTTGCCGCCCCGGGCGATCAGGGTTCCGGTCACGATTTCGTCCTCCCAATCAATAGCAAGGGCCTTGTCCTTCACCAGCGGGGTGAGAAAATTGACCAAATTTCGGGCGTAAAGGCTTGAAGCATCGGCGGCCAGACGTCCGGCCATGTTCAGGTGCCCAATCACCGAGACCCCCTTGTGCACCGCCACCTTGCCCGGCTTGGCGACGGCGACATTACCGCCGCGCTCCACCGCCAGATCGACGATCACCGAGCCTGGTTTCATGCTCTCAACCATCGCCTTGGTGATCAGTTTAGGCGCGGGGCGACCGGGGATCAGCGCCGTGGTGATGACGATGTCCTGTTTCTTGATGTGTTCGGCCACCAGTTCGGCCTGGCGTTTTTTATAGTCGTCGCTCATTTCCCTGGCGTAACCGCCCGAGGTTTCGGAGTTTTCCGCCTCGTCATCTTCGACCATGACAAAGCTGGCGCCAAGGCTTTCGACCTGCTCTTTGGCCACGGCCCGCACATCGGTGGCCGAGACGATGGCCCCGAGGCGCCTTGCGGTGGCGATGGCCTGAAGCCCAGCGACCCCTGCCCCCATGATAAAGACCCGCGCCGGGGCAATGGTGCCCGCCGCCGTCATCATCATCGGCATGGCGCGGCCATATAACGCCACCGCGTCGATGACCGCCTTATACCCGGCAAGATTGGATTGCGATGACAGCACGTCCATCGACTGGGCGCGGGTTATGCGCGGCATCAGCTCCATCGAAAACACATCAAGCCCGGCTTTGGCCAGTGCCTCGAGCCCCGCCCTGTCGCCATGGGGGTCCATATTGCCGACAAGCATGGCGCCCTTTTTCATCGCGC
>QILX01000173.1 GCA_003232175.1 Hyphomicrobiales bacterium
GCCGGCAGCGACGCCAAGCTGGTGCCCGGCGGCTCTTCGGGGGGGTCGGCCTCTTCGGTCGCGGCCCGGCTTTGTCTTGGCGCCACCGCCACAGATACCGGTGGTTCGATCCGCCAGCCGGCGGCATTTACCGGCACCGTGGGCATCAAACCAACCTATGGCCGCTGTTCGCGCTGGGGCATTGCCGCCTTTGCCTCCAGCCTTGATCAGGCCGGACCCATGGCCCGCAATGTGCGCGATGCGGCGATCCTGTTGCGGTCCATGGCCAGCCACGACCCCAAGGATACGACAAGCGTCGATACCAAGGTTCCCGACTATGAGGCGGCGCTGACCAGCGATATCAGGGGCTTGAAGGTTGGGGTGCCGAAAGAATACCGGGTCGAGGGCATGCCGGCGGAAATCGAGACACTGTGGTCGCAAGGCATCGATTGGCTGAAAGACGCCGGGGCGAGCATCGTTGATGTGAGCCTGCCGCACACCAAATATGCCCTGCCGGCCTATTACATCGTGGCGCCAGCGGAAGCCTCGTCCAATCTGGCCCGCTATGACGGGGTGCGATATGGCCAGAGGGTCGCCGCCGATGATCTGCAGGAGATGTATGAAGGCACCCGGGCCGAAGGATTCGGCGCCGAGGTGCGTCGCCGGGTGCTGATCGGCACTTATGTGCTGTCAGCAGGGTATTACGACGCCTATTATTTGAAGGCCCAGAAGGTCAGAACGCTGATTTTGGAGGATTTCAATACCGCGTTTGAAACCGTTGATGTGCTGCTGACCCCAACGACGCCAAGCGCCGCATTCGGGCTGGGCGATAAAACCGACGACCCCATCGCCATGTATATGAACGATATTCTGACCGTGCCCGCTAACATGGCCGGCCTGCCCGCCATCTCGGTCCCCGGCGGTCAGGATGCCGCTGGCCTGCCGCTGGGCCTGCATATCATCGGCAAGCCCTTCGATGAAGCCACGATATTACGCGTCGCCCATGTGATCGAGCGCTCACGGGGTGTATTTCCGATGGCGCAGAAATGGTGGTGAAGGGAGATGAGTATGACTGATACCTCGGAAAAGCCCCGATACACCATCCCGGGCGCCAGCGGCGACTGGGAGGTCATTGTCGGGCTGGAAGTTCACGCCCAGGTCTCGTCCAGGGCCAAGCTATTCTCCGGCGCATCGACAGCATTCGGCGCCGAGCCCAACTCCCAGGTCTCCCTTGTCGATGCCGCCATGCCGGGCATGTTGCCGGTTATCAACCGGTTCTGCGTTGAGCAGGCGATCCGCACCGGGCTGGGGCTGAAAGCAAAAATCAACTTGCGCTCGGTGTTCGACCGCAAGAATTATTTCTATCCCGACCTTCCGCAGGGGTATCAGATCTCGCAGTTCAAGCACCCCATTGTCGGTGAAGGCGTGGTGCAGGTCGATTTCAAGGACAAGCCGTCGATTTTTATCGGTATCGAGCGCCTTCATCTGGAGCAGGACGCCGGTAAATCGGTGCATGATCTGGGTCCCAGGAATTCTCATGTCGATCTGAACCGTTCCGGTGTGGCGCTGATGGAGATTGTCTCCCGGCCCGACCTACGCGGGCCGGAGGAAGCCCGCGCCTATGTTACTAAATTGCGGGGTATCTTACGTTATCTTGGCACCTGCGACGGCAATATGGAGGAGGGCTCGCTCCGTGCCGATGTCAATGTCTCGGTGCGCCGTCCCGGTGATGAGCTGGGCACCCGCTGTGAAATTAAAAACGTCAATTCCATCCGCTTTATCGGCCAGTCGATTGAGTATGAAGCCCGGCGGCAGGTGGACTTAATTGAAGATGGTGGCACCGTCGATCAGGAAACCCGGCTCTTTGACGCCGCCAAGGGCGAGACCCGCTCGATGCGGTCAAAAGAAGAAGCCCACGATTATCGTTATTTCCCCGACCCCGACCTTTTGCCCCTGGAATTCACGCAAAGCTGGGTCGATGAAATCGCCGCGACGCTGCCCGAGCTGCCGGACGAAAAGAAGGCGCGGTTCGTGGGCGAATACGGGCTCTCGCCTTATGACGCCACGGTCCTGGTCGCGGACATGGCCTCTTCGGACTATTTTGAAGTGGTTGCCAGGGACCGCGATGCCAAGCAGGCGGCCAACTGGGTTACCGGCGGGCTATTTGGCGCGCTTAAAAAACTCGGGGTCGATATTGAATCCTCACCGGTCAACGCCGGGGATCTGGGCGGGCTGATTGATCTTATTTCAGATGGCACCATTTCAGGCCGCATCGCCAAGGACGTCTTTGAAATCATGCTGGAAACCGGAGAGACGCCGGCCAAAATCGTCAAGGATCGGGGGCTGGTTCAACTCACCGATACCGGTGCCATCGAGGCGGCGGTCGACGAAGTGATTGCCGCCAATCCGGACAAGGTCGCCGCGGTCAGGGACAAGCCGCAATTGGCTGGCTGGTTCGTCGGTCAGGTGATGAAAGCCACGGGCGGCAAGGCCAACCCCAAGGCGGTCAACGATTTGCTGAAGGCAAAGCTGGGGCTGGAATAAACTACGAAAACAAAGCCGCTGTTGGGAGCACGGCTCAGAGATCATCCTGTGCCTCAATATTAAGACTTAGAATCAGCACCGACTATTAGCGGCGGAATATCCCTACTTCTCATAAACCACCTGCCTGCTACGCGGCAAAATTACATTTCTGGCCAATTTATTTCCCGTTTTTGGGATGTTGATTTTGCAGGTTAGTTTCATTACGATCGCATAGAAATAAATATCAATACGAATGCATGGAAACAGGCAATCTGTTTCAAGTGGGCGGATATGGCTCGGCCAAAATCCTACAATCGAAGCGAAGCTCTCGAACGCGCCTGTCACGCATTTTGGCGGCATGGTTATGGTACATTGGGGGTGCGGGCGATCGCGGAAATGACGGGCCTAAATCAGTTCGCCATCAGAACGGAGTTTGGTGGCAAGCAGGGGCTCTATCTGGAGGCCCTTGGGTATTACAAAGACCAGGCGGAAATCTTTGCGCTGGCCCCGATCCGAGACAGTGGCGTCAATGGCATAGTGCTGTTTTTTCAGA
>QILX01000040.1 GCA_003232175.1 Hyphomicrobiales bacterium
AAGGCAAATACGGCAAAACCAAGGACCAAGGTACTCAATGCAGCGATCGCGGCGACCCTTGCCAGGCCCAGTGTTTTAATCAGGTTGATCGCAGCGTTCACTTAAAACTCCAAATGTCTTAACCGCATGAAATAAAAGGCAGGTCGGTCGCGAGTTTGGCCGTCAGAGGGTTTTGTAAGAGCGATGGGGATGTGCGACCGACCCGGCAAAAATTTCCCACGTGTTCCTAAACAGATGGTTAACGCCTGAAAAAAGCCATGATTTGAGCCAGAAAAACCCGGCAAAATTTGCCGGGTCGGGTGAACGACTTCCACATTTGGAAACGAAGCAGCCTGATTTCCCCACCGATTTGGGAAAATTATGGTCTAAAGCGCTCGCGTGTGGGCCAGTGTTGACTTCATAAAAACGGCAACACGTAATTTATTTGATTTTCGAACTATTGCGGCGTGGTCGCTGTAAAATTGATCCGGCCTGCTTTGATGGTGAAATCTGCCGCGTAAATGGCGTTTGGCATGCGGCATCATCGGATGGCGGTTCAGACGACGCGGTAATCCTGGATGCGTGTGGCGCGCAGGCCGGCGAGACCATGGCGGTCGATCGAGCGCTGCCAGGAGAGGAATTCCTCCACCGTCAGCGTATACCGGGAGCAGGCCTCCTCGAGGCTCAGCAGGCCACCGCGAACCGCGGCAACCACTTCGGCTTTTCGCCGGATTACCCAGCGTTTTGTGGATGGATGGGGCAGATCCGCAATGGTTAGCGGGCTGCCGTCAGGTCCAATTACATAGTTTACGCGGGACCGAATAGGTTGGCTCATGTCACACTCACAATACTAATGACAAGAACACCCTATCGGCTGCCTCTTAAATTTTAGCTAAGGGAATAAGAAAAATACTCATAAAAACAGAGAGTTAATAAAACCTTTTCAACCAGAGTCGCTGTTTAGTCTCTGTTTTTATTTGGATAAGCAGGCATGAGCCGCCACCGGAGGGGTTGCGGGAAAATACTCTGATGAGTTGAGGCAATGTCAATTTGCGCCGGCCAAGGCACCAGGTGTCAGCTGGTTTGCGCCGCCACGACTGATTTGACCGAAGAAAGAGTTACCCGGGCGGTGCCAACGATCAGAACCGGCTCCGCGCCGTCGAACTCAACTCCGGTAACAGTGCCGGTGACACTTGTCGAGACACTGATATTGTCGCCGTTTTCGTCTTTAGCGTTGATGGATATCGAATAGGTCCCCTCTGGCGCCGTGCCGCCGGACGATGTTGTGCCGTCCCAGCTATAGGTATTTGTGCCGGACTCCAACTGGGTCAGTTCGGTAAAGACGATGGCGCCCGAGGCATTGCGGATCGTGACCGAGGCTTCGGGTGATTCCTGGTTCATAGCGTAGGTCCAGTTGGCGTTGCCGGCTTTCAGACTTGTCAGGGTGCCGGCGGCTTCCACGACCTTGCCGATATAACCAATGGCCGTGCTGGAAGCGTTGGCGGTGTTGGCCGAGACAATTTTGCTGAGAAGGTCGTTGCTTTTCACGGCCTGCTCGACGGCGGAGAACTCCACCAGCTGCTGGGTAAACTGATTGGTGTCAAGGGGCTCCAGGGGGTTCTGGTTCCGCAACTGGGTCGTCAGAAGTTTCAGAAAGGTGTCGAAATTGTCGGCGATGAGCTGCCGTTGCGGCGCATTTTGCGGGCCTGCCGCGGCGGAAATGGTATTTATCGACATGATCTGGTGCTCCTAGACGCGAATATCTATGGCGGACAGGCCGATGATATGTGTCGGCCCTTCGGTTATGGACATGTCTGAGGCATCGGCCACCTCACCACTCTGCCGGTCGGCGCCATTGGCATCACCGTCATTGCCGCCGGCACCAGCCTCAGTATCCTGGCGAAGGTTGAAACTGAGGTCGTCCTTGGTGGTATCCAGACCGGCATTTTGCAAAGTGCGTTCCAGACCGCGTTGATCGCGTATCAGCGCCTCAAGGGTTTCCGGGCGGTCCACGGTCAGCTGGACATTTGTGCGCCCGTCGCGAGCGATTTCAAGTTTGACATCGATGCGCCCAAGTTCGGGCGGGTCCAGGCGGATTTGAAACTTTGTTGCACCAGTTGCAGCCTTGTTGGCGATATGAAGCGCGATAGCCCGGACCGGGAGACCGCGAGCTGTCCCTTGCGTACCCGGAGCGGAGGCGCGGAATATGGCGGCGCCGGCCTCGATCTGCACCGTAGCCGAATTGCCCTGAACCGGGAGGCCGGAGGTTGTTGTGGCGGGCCGAAGCGCTGGTGCAAGTTCGGCGGCAAAATTGGCGGCGGAAGGTCTTGGGGACGGGTTATCGGTTTTGGCGGCCTTGTCCGCGCCACCGGCCTCAGCATTGCGCGGTTTTTGCGCCGGGGCAGTGTCTTCACCGGTCTGGGCATCCATGTTGGGGGCGGCACCATCTGCATCAGGCGCAGGCGCGCCGCCACCACTTTTTTTGGTAGCGCTGGCGACCGTTTCCCCGCTGCCTGCGATATTGCGCAGCGGGATGTCCGCGCCGGCGTCTTTTGTTACCGGACTGGCGCTCACAATTTTTGCTTCCTCAGCTTGCACCGAAACCTGTTTTTC
>QILX01000362.1 GCA_003232175.1 Hyphomicrobiales bacterium
AGGATATTCTTGGCGACATGGGCATTGTAGCGGGCCGCACCATAAAGGAATGCCATATGGAGCTCTGTCGCATTTATCGTCTTGTTCTGGATATTGGCGATATCGATGAAACGATCAGCCAGTTTGAGAAACTCAGCAGTATCCAGATGGCCCTTTTTCCGCGCCACCCGGCGTTCTTTGCGATTTCGCGGATCATCGTCCATGTGCGCCCTACCCTTCATGCCGGCTGGCAGGTGACCTCAACCGCCGGTGACGCTCATGTGCCGCGAGACCGATTTGGCCGGGACATTGCGATCGATGATGAAATCGTGGCCTTTCGGTTTGCGGCTAATGGCTTCATCGATAGCGGCGTTGAGCAGCTCATTGCCTTCTGACGCTCGCAACGGCGCCCGAAGGTCGGCGTCATCGTCCTGGCCCAGGCACATATAAAGCGTGCCGGTGCAGGTCAGACGAACCCGGTTGCAGCTTTCGCAGAAATTATGGCTCAGCGGTGTGATAAATCCAAGCCGCCCACCGGTTTCCTTTACCGAGAAATAGCGCGCCGGGCCGCATAGTGCTCCGCCAGTTGTCTGCGGACCTGGGACAGGGGCAGATACTGATCTACGCGGTCGCCCTCGATCTCGCCAAGGGGCATGGTTTCGATCAGGGTGAGGTCATATCCGCGCTCATGGCACCAGGCGATCATGGAGGGAATTTCATGTTCGTTCACGCCCTTCAGCGCGACGGCGTTGACCTTGATGGCAAGACCGGCATCGGTGGCCGCTTTCAGCCCCTGCATCACCTGGTCCAAAGCGCCCCAGCGGGTGATGGCGCGAAAATTGTCGGCATCAAGGGTGTCGATGGAGACATTGATACGGGCGACGCCACAATCGGCGAGTTCGCCGGCAAACCGGGTAAGTTGCGAGCCGTTGGTGGTCAGGGTCAGCTCTTCCAGCGCGCCGGTGCGCAAATGCCGTGACAGGGCGCGGACCAGTGACATGATATTCTTGCGCACCAGGGGTTCGCCGCCGGTCAGCCGCAATTTCCTCACCCCTTTTTCAATGAAGGCGGTGCACATGCGGTCAAGTTCCTCAAGGGTCAGCAATTCCTTGCGCGGCAGGAAGGTCATATTCTCCGACATGCAATAGACACAGCGAAAGTCGCAGCGGTCGGTAACGGAAACGCGCAAATAGCTTACATGCCGCCCAAAAGGGTCGATCATCGTAGGGTTGGTGTTGATAATGTCCTGGGCCATAACGCTTACTTTCCAACCGCTCTAGGATACGATTTCGCGGCTCAATTCACACAACTGAAATGATCAAAATCCTCGGATTTTCAGTTTGGCGCGGTGTCTTCAAAAGGTCAACAACCCTGAGGGCAGCGTATGCAAGCTCACTTCTTTAGAGTTCTGGCAAATGCGGTGATGGCGTCAACATCCTCAATGTCGATCACCACGCGAACCATGGCTGCCATGGATTGCGTCAGGGGCGGCGTGCCTCGTATCTCCACGGCTGCGGGATGGGGCCGGCGTGCAAAGAAATTTGAAAACCGCTCCTCCCAATCCGGCAGGGCATTGACCATCATCTGGAAGGACGGGGTTGAGGATATTCCGCCGGTGGGATTGAAATCGCCGATGACGTGACAGCGTGAGCACTGTTTCTGGGAAACTTCACGGCCTTGTTCAATCAAGGTTTGGGCGAAAAGCGGCGCGTTGGCTGACAGGACGATACCCAAGGTTAAACTCAAAGACCAAATTGATTTTGAATGAAACAATGGGCGGTCTCCATGGGGCCTTCTGAGGCCGGCTATCTGATCCGCCCCGGGGCGGGGCTTGGACAGGCTTTGCGGGGGCTGATAGGGTTTAGCTGTCCGAAGCGGAGCTTATCACAAAACGAGGTGGATCATGGCAACATATGAATGCGCGCACTGCGGAATGAGCGTCAACGCAACCTGCGGCAAATGCGATGCGCCGCTGGTTGATGACAGCCTGGCCCTGGATGACGGTACCCAGGTGCAGGTTTCCAAATGCCCCAACGGACATGGCAAAATCAAATCACCCATGTGCTGCGGCAAGGATATGAGCTGCGCGGTATAGTCAGATGATCGAGGAACCGCCGATTTTAACCATCAAGCGCCCGAACAACCGTCCCGATGCCGCCCAAATTGCGGCGTTCCAGGGGGCTCCGACCGGTTTTGTCGTTGATGCGCTTTTTGGCGCTGGCGCGTTTTGCGCCGACATCAAGCCAATTGGCGGTGGCCGCGACCTGGCTTGCGTTGCCGCCGGCCCTGCCCTCACCGCAGATTGCGGCGCGGCGGATATAATGGCAACCATTGCGGCTTTGAACTTCATTCAGCCCGGCGATATCGTCGTTTCCACCTCTGCCGGTCATCAGGGGTGTGCCGCCGCCGGTGACCGGGTGTCCGGCATGATGAAAAACGCCGGTGCTGCAGGTTTTGTGACCGATGGACCGATGCGCGATTATGACAGCGTCGTCGCGGTGGGCCTGCCGGTCTGGTGCACCGGGCTGACCCCTGGAACACCGTTCACCAAGGGACCGGGCCGTGTTGGACTTCCCATCCAGATCGGCGGACAGCAGGTCCAGACCGGCGATATGATCGTGGCGGACCGGGATGGCGTGGTCGTTGTGCCTTACGAACGGATTGATGAGGTAATCACCCAGCTTGTACAGGTGCGGGAAGCCGAAGAAGCCCTTGATGCCGAAGTCGCCGATGGCCTGAAGGTGCCCGCTTCAATGGTGGAAATTCTTGACGGTGATCAGGTCAAATATATCGGCTGAGCCGAGCCGGGCGGCCGGGGCCGCAAACATCAAGAACCTTATCTGCTGCAACGGTCAGAGTTGAAAATTTGCGCCTGTTCATTTTCAAACCCCTTCGCTCACGGCCCTGGATTCTTTGGGACCGATGGATGGGCGGGCGACAATGATTAGTTGGCTGGGGGACTAGGATTCGAACCTAGATTGACGGAGTCAGAGTCCGTAGTCCTACCATTAGACGATCCCCCAGCAAGGGCCGGCCCGACAACTGGATAAGCCAGTAACGCGGATTTGGCAAGGTATTGGTAGTTGCGGCGGCGTATATCAGGTTCAAATTGCCGCCGCATCAAAATATCTCAGGCTCCGGCGGGTTGGGGCCGAATGCGGTTTCAAGAAAATCAAAATCGCAACCCTCGCTGGCCTGGCCGACATGCCGGGCGAACATCCAGCCGTAACCGCGGTAAAATTTTGGTTCCGGCGGCACCCATGCGGCCTTGCGGCGGGCGAGTTCGCCATCATCGACCAGAAGATCGATCCGCCGGCCCGGAACATCGACTTTGATCCGGTCGCCGGTCTGCACCAGCGCCAGGGGGCCGCCAATATGAGCCTCGGGCGCAACATGTAGGATGCAGGCGCCATAACTGGTGCCGCTCATGCGCGCATCGGAAATACGCAGCATGTCGCGCACGCCTTGTTTCACCAGTTTTTTGGGGATCGGAAGCATGCCCCATTCCGGCATGCCGGGGCCACCTTGCGGGCCGGCATAGCGGAAAACCATGATGTCATCGGCGGTTATGTCGCAGGCATCGTCCTCGATGGCGGTTTTCATCGCAGGATAGCTGTCGAACACCACCGCCCGGCCTTCATGTTGCAGGAGGCGGGGCGCGCAGGCCGAGGGTTTGATGACGCAGCCATCGGGGGCCAGATTGCCGCGCAGAAGCGCCAGAGCGCCTTCGTGATAGACCGGGTTGGAGAGCGGGCGGATGACGTCGTCATTGTAGGTTTGCGCATCCTTCAGGGTTTCGCCCAAAGTGGTGCCGGAAACCGTGGCGGCGGCAAGCTCCAGCTTGCCGGAGATCTGTGCCATAAGCGCCCGCAATCCCCCGGCATAGAAAAAATCCTCCATAAGATAGGTCTCGCCACTGGGGCGGATATTGGCGATCACCGGAGTTACGCGGCTCACAGCGTCAAGGTCGTCCAGGGTGAGCGCCAGACCGGCCCGGCGGGCGATGGCGATCAGGTGGATCACCGCATTGGTCGAACACCCGGTGGCCATGGCGACGGTGGCGGCGTTTTTCACCGAGCGGTCATCGAGAATATCGGCGGGCCCCAGATCCTCCCACACCATCTCGACAATGCGTCGCCCGCACGCCGATGACATGCGGATATGGCCCGCATCCGCCGCCGGGATGGAGCTGGCGCCGGGCAGGGTGAGGCCAAGCGCCTCGGCGATCGCGGTCATGGTCGAGGCGGTGCCCATGGTCATGCAGTGGCCATAGGAGCGTGCGATGCCGCCCTCGACGCCGGCCCACTCCTCGTCTGAGATATTGCCGGCCCGGCGCTCGTCCCAGTATTTCCAGGCGTCCGAGCCGCTGCCCAGCGCCTCTCCCCGGAAATTACCACGCAGCATAGGGCCGGCGGGCAGGAAGATCATCGGCAGGCCAGCGCTGATCGCCCCCATGATCAGCCCCGGCGTGGTCTTGTCGCAGCCGCCCATCAGCACCGCGCCATCAATGGGGTGGGAGCGGATGAGTTCCTCGGTCTCCATGGCCAGCATGTTGCGGTAGAGCATGGTCGTCGGCTTGACGAAGCTTTCGGACAACGACAGGGCGGGAAGCTCCATGGGAAAGCCGCCTGCCATCAGCACACCGCGTTTGACGTCTTCGGCGCGGGCGCGGAAATGGGCATGGCAGGGATTGGCGTCGGACCAGGTGTTGATAATGGCGATCACCGGCCGGCCGGCCCATTCGGTGGCCCCGTATCCCATCTGCATCAGCCGCGAGCGGTG
>QILX01000036.1 GCA_003232175.1 Hyphomicrobiales bacterium
CGCAGCATCTGCGCTTCGCGCGCCGGGCGGATCGCCGCCAATCCGGCCATGGACCGATCCTTGGCCTTCCACACCTCTCGCGCCAGCTGGGTCCGTTCGACCATGAGCCGGTGCAGGTCCTGATCGATTCCATCGATTTTGGAGCGGACCGCGTCCAGCGTCGCGGAAGGGTCAGAATTGTTTTTCATTGTCTCGGCGCGATTGAGCCTTACAGCCGGTGCAGATGCTGCGGTATGAATGGGAAATGGCAATGGGTCGATATGTTTACGGCGAGCCGCTGGCGAAGGCAAAGAAAACATTGACACCGCACCATCTCACTCCCTAGCTAAGCCCTCTTTTTCTTGGCATGGCAATGGCGAATTCCTTATCCTTCGTCGCGGCGAGGCGTGAGTTGACTGCATCTGAGACAGACCGCGAACCAACCTCCGCCCAAACCGCGCGGGTCAAGGCGTTGCAAAGTGCTGAAACCGCAGCGGCCATGTCCGGCCGGACGGTAACCTTCGGTCCCGGCGAACCGCTGAAATTGGCAAGTGGTAAATCCCTCTCGCCGCTCACCATCGCCTACCAGACCTATGGCACCCTGAATGCCGACAAATCCAACGCTATCCTGATCTGCCACGCCCTGACCGGGGACCAGTTTGTCACCGATACCCACCCCGTCACCGGGCGGGCGGGCTGGTGGTCGGAAATGGTCGGGCCGGGAAAATCGGTGGATCTGGACCGGTTTTTTGTCATCTGTGCCGATGTCGTCGGCGGTTGCATGGGATCAACCGGTCCCAGTTCGATCAATCCTGAAACCGGTGTTCCTTATGCTCTGGAATTTCCCGTCATTACCATCGCTGACATGGTGCGGGCGCAAGCGATGCTGATCGACCAGCTTGGCATCGATCAGCTTTTCTGCGTCATGGGCGGGTCCATGGGGGGCATGCAAGTGCTGCAATGGGCGGCAAGTTTCCCCACCCGGGTGTTTTCCGCCATACCAATTGCCACCGCGGCAAGGCATTCGTCGCAGAATATCGCCTTCCACGAAGTTGGCCGCCAGGCGGTCATGGCTGACCCCAACTGGCGCCAGGGGCGTTATCTGATCGAGGACACGCGACCCGAAAAGGGCCTTTCGGTGGCGCGCATGGCGGCCCATATCACCTATCTGTCCGAAGAGGTCCTGCACCGTAAGTTCGGCCGCAACTTCCAGGATCGCGACGCGCCGACATTCTCGTTTGATGCCGATTTTCAAGTGGAAAGTTACCTGCGCTATCAAGGCTCGTCGTTCGTCGACCGGTTCGATGCCAATTCCTATCTCTATCTGACCCGTACCATGGATTATTTCGATCTGGCCGCCGACCATGAAGGTGTGCTCGCCAATGCCTTTTCCGGCACAAAAACCCGCTTTTGCTGCGTATCCTTCACGTCCGACTGGTTGTTCCCGACCGCTGGAAACCGCCACATCGTCCATGCCCTGAATGCGGTGGCCGCCAATGTCAGTTTTGTCGAGGTCTCATCCGACAAGGGCCATGATGCCTTTTTGCTCGTTGAGCCGGAGCTGTTTGCCGCCGTGTCCGGGTTTCTCGGTGCGGCGGCCCGCCGTCGCGGCCTGAGCCCGGCCAAAAGCGGGATCTAGCAAAGTGTCCACAGATCCTGAAACCCCTGCCATCAGCGATGCCAGAAGGACCGATTTCGCTATCATCGCCAAGATGGTGCAAAAGGACAGCCGCGTGCTCGATGTCGGTTGCGGGGATGGGACATTGCTTACGCTTTTGTCCCAGAGCCACGATATCGACGGCCGCGGCATCGAAATCAGTCAGGAGGGGGTCAATGCCTGCGTCGCGGGCGGCCTTTCGGTCATTCAGGGCGACGCCAATACTGATCTTTCAACCTATCCCGATCAGGCTTTTGACTATGTGATCCTGTCGCAAACCATTCAGGCAACCAGAAATCCGGACCGGATTCTGGCGCAGCTTTTGCGCATCGGCCGCCGGGCGATCGTTTCTTTTCCAAATTTTGGCCACTGGAAAGTCCGGGCCTATCTCACGGTGATGGGCCGCATGCCGGTGACCGAAACCATGCCCCAGACCTGGTTCGATACGCCCAATATCCACTATTGCACCATCAGCGATTTTTCCGAACTGTGCAAAGCCACCGAGGTTGAAATCGAGCAGGCCGTGGCACTCGATGTCTCGGGCAAGGAACTCAATCTGGGCAAGAGCATTTGGTGGGCAAATTTGCTGGGCGAACAGGCGGTGTTTTTACTCAAACGCTAGAGGGTATTTTGTTTTGGCGGAATTAGCACCAGACCGCTCCGCAGCCTAGGGGAGTAACATTTCTTGGTGGGCGTCCTGGTGCTGTAGACCAAATCGTGCACTGGAAGATATTAACTCCATTCCCCCAATGCCTGATGACGGGAACAAACGACGGGCCTCGGTAATCCCGAACCGCCCAGATTGATCTACAGCAGAAAATAACGTGCGGCACAAAGTTGACAACAACACGGATTTATTTATAAGTGTGCGAAATTGATCATGACACGACATAAAACCATAACGGACGAAGAGCTTCTGGGCCGGGTCCGCAACGTGTTGCTGGACCAGGGCCTGACGGTGTCAGCCAAGAAAATTGCCAGCGGTGTAGGCGTCTCCGAGGCGCTCCTCTTCCAACGTTTTGGCACCAAGGCTGCGCTTGTCTTTCACGCGCTGGACATCGAACACATGGCCCTGCCGGATTTTACCGGGCTGCTGCAACCCGGGGCGGATGCGCGGGCCGGACTGCAAGCGTTGCTGCTCGTCGTTTGGCAGTATTTACGTGAAGTTGTCCCGTGCCAAAACCTGGCGATGTCACATCCCGATTTTGATATCGCGGACTGGAAGAGGCGCCACGATGGCGCGCCGGTGACCCAAATCCCCAAAATTCTGGAAGCCTTTCTTCGGTCGGCGCACCGGCAAGGGCTGTTGAATGCGCCCGACCCCCGCGGCACCGCCGACCTGTTGGTGGCGTTCCTGCATTCCAGGGTCACTTTTGAAGCTTTGGGCGTCCGCGGCAATGACGTGCCGGCGGTGACGGTGCTGGAGCGCCCATTGCAATGCCTTTGGCAGGGCCTGGAGCCCAGGTAAATCAGGTGACGAATATGGCGGCGATTTTACGGTACATCCTTTATCCGTTCTACCTTTTTGGCGGCGTTGGCCTGACGTTTCTTACCATCGGCCAGGGCTGGAACCTGAATGTCGTCCATGGCAGCTTTTCAGTCTTCATGGTGGCGTCGCTGATTCTACTTGAAGCGCGCTTTCCGCTGGAGCGGCGCTGGGCCATGAACTGGGCGTCATTTCAGCGCGATCTCAAATATATGGTTTCGGGGATATTCACCGAGGTCGCATTGCGCTGGACAGGCAGCGGAATTGCCCTGTTCCTGGCCACATACAATACCCCCTCTTCAACAAAACTGATGGCAGATGTACCGCTTATTCCAAGCGTCCTTTTGCTCATATTGGGCTTTGAGTTTCTTCAGTACTGGTTCCACCGGATCTGCCACGAGATGCGGGGCGGTGTTGGCACCTTCCTGTGGCGCACTCACGCCGCGCACCATCTACCCGATCGCGTCTATGTACTGATGCATGTGGCCGCCCATCCGGTCAATTTTTCCGTCATTCAGGGGGTGCTGACAGTGGCTGCGGTTGTATTGCCGGGGTTTTCGCCAGAATCTGTGCTGGTTTTCGGGATTATCATGGGCGTGAACGGCACGTTTTCGCACTTCAACATGGATATTCGGGCCGGCTGGCTGAACTATGTTTTCGTGAGCACGGAACTGCATCGCTACCATCACAGTGCCGATATGTCTGAATCCAAGAACTATGGCGCCGTTACCCCCTTGTGGGATCTGGTTTTCGGCACTTTTGTCTATAAGCCCGGCCAATCCCCTGCTCGCCTGGGTGTCGATAACCCTTCAGCCTACCCCCACTCCAACGAGTTCTGGAAAGTGATGGCGTTGCCGTTCAGAAGGGCAAAAAAACCAAATACCGTCCCCAAACTGTCACCCCCGACCGTTCCTCCGCTGGCCAGCTCGCGAGAGTAACCCTAGGGGTGGTTTTTGGGGTGCGACCGACGCGATTGTCGGCTTCAAGTGGAAGATAGCCCATTTCCGGGCGCAGCCGGGCGGCGAAACGGCGCTCCGCCGGAGGCACCATGGCATACATCTCCTTGATCGCCTCAACCAGCACCACCCCGGAAAATCCCGGCCACAATACCGCGCCAATGCGCTCCAGCCAGATTGCGGAACGCATCAGCAGGGCAAACCGGAACGGCGGCATATAGAGGGCCTGGGCCCAGCCGGCGGGGGAAAACATGCCCTCACGCAACAACTGGGAGAGCTGGCGTCTGGAAAACGGCCGACCGTTTCCAAACGGTGTAGAATCAACCCGGGCCCAAAGGCCGCTGCGATTGGTGGCAACGATGAGCAGCCGCCCGCCAGGGGTCAACACCCGCCAGATTTCGCGCAACATCGGTTTTAACACATCGACGGTTTCAACGCCGTGAACCACAAGCACCCGCTCAACCGAAGCATCGGCCAGGGGCAGCGAAATTTCATCGACCAGAGAGACCGCGCTGGCACCATCCACCGGCCAGCGCACCACCCCTTGCGCCGCCGGCATGAAGCCAATCGTGGCTGAAGCCTGATCGCGAAACTGCTGCAGATAAGGGGTGGCATAACCAAGCCCGACAATGGTTTCCCCGGTCACGTTCGGCCACAGCCGCCGCACCTGACGCGCCACCAGCTTCCGCACCACCGCACCAAGGGGTCGGGAGTAAAAATCCTGAAGGTCGATGACATGAATGCGCAAGTTGGTTTTGCCCCGCTCCGGGTTATTAAAAAACGCCAGCCACGCAAATTGCACCAGCTGCGAATTTTCCTCTAATGTCGCCGTTCATCCACCACTTCGCAAGCTCAAGCTAAGGAACATCATGGCCGATCTTGAAATTTTTCAGTTCCCCTGCCTTTCCGACAATTACGGTGTATTGCTGCATGAACCGAACTCCGGCGCCACCGCCACCATCGATGCCCCTGATGCTGATGCCGTAGCCGCGGCGCTGGCGGAAAAAAGCTGGAACCTGACCGAAATTCTCGTCACCCACCACCATTGGGACCACACCCAGGGCATCCCGCAGCTTGTGCGGCAAACCGGCTGTAAAGTTATCGGCCCGGCGGGCGAAGGCGCCAATCTGACCGGCCTGGATACCACCCTGGACGATGGCGACACCTACGATTTTGCTGGTCACAACGCTAAGATTTTCGCCTCCCCCGGCCATACTCTGGGCCATATCTGCTGGTGGTTCGAGGACGACCGGCTGCTTTTTGCCGGCGATACGATCTTTGTTATGGGCTGCGGACGACTTCTGGAGGGAACACCGGCGCAGATGTGGACGTCGCTGGAAAAACTGCGCCGGCTGCCGGTCGAGACGCGTATTTATTGCGGCCATGAATATACCCAGGCCAATGCCAAATTCGCCCTCAGTGTCGAGCCCGGCAACAAGGCTTTGCAGGTGCGCGCCGCAGCGGTTGACAAACTGCGCGCTCAAGGCCGACCAACGGTACCGACAACCATGGCGCTAGAGCTGGAAACCAACCCGTTCTTGCGCCCGGATTCAGATGAAATTCAGCAAAATGTCGGCCTTGTTGGCGCGCCCCTGGGCGAAGTGTTCACCGAGGTTCGCAAGCGCAAGGACAATTTCTAACCGCTGCGGGCGATAACGATTATACCGGCGGCGACGATGGCCGCCGCACCGATCCTCCAGCGCCAATGGTGTTCGCCAAGCAGCAGCGTGCCGATCAGGGCCGCCACGATGACGCTGGATTCGCGCACCGCCGAAACAGCACCCAGCGGCGCGATGGTTTTGGCGTAGAGCACCAGCCCATAAGCCAGCGCCGCGCACAGTCCGCCAAAAAGGCCAAAGGCCACAATGCGGGCGGACACCTTTACCCGTTGCCCCCGGCGGCGAAGACTTACGAACAGGAACACCGGAAATTCGCCCAAGAACAGCCATCCAATATAACCCATCGGGCTTTGCGAAAGGCGGACACCAATGCCATCGACCACCGAATACATCGCAATGATCAACCCTGTCCCCAGCGCCGCCAGAACCGGTGCCGAAGACGTTCGGTTCCAGCCGGCGAGCGACAAAACGGCGATACCGAAGGATATAACCAAAATACCGAACCACATCGCCAAAGGCAGGATCTCGCCGGCAAAGACCATGGCGCCCAGGGCCACCAGGACCGGCACGATGCCACGCGCGATAGGATAGACCTGACTTAGGTCGCCAAGGCGGTAGGAAAAAACCAGGCACGCATAATAAATATAGTGGATCAGGGTCGAGGCGATGAGATAGGGCCAGCTCTCGCGCGCAGGCGGATCAACAACGATGACCAAGACCAGGCCGACCGCCACATTGACGGCCGAAATCGTTGCCAGAACCACCGCCTTGTCGTCACCGCACTTGACGATGGCATTCCACACCGCGTGCAGAATGGCCGCGATCAGGACCAAAAGTAGAGCAAAATCTGACATTTACCTGGAGCAGGCACGCCCTGCAATCCGATAAGGAATGCCGAAACGCGCCTTCCGGTTCAATACTTGCCCCTTACGGCGTTTGACCACGCGCCAGCCGGATGTTGATTTTCTCGATCACCGATTCGATTTCGGCAATGCTGTCGATCACATAATGGGCCCCGGTTTTCTCCAGGATGTCGCGGGAGATCGCTGTCCGCCTGGCAATCTCGGCCTCGGACATGGCGGCACCCTCTTCCGGCGTGTCGATGTCCATGTAAT
>QILX01000045.1 GCA_003232175.1 Hyphomicrobiales bacterium
CCCAAGGCCTCGGCGCAGACCATCTTCGCCCAGAACATCCTTGGCGGCATGTGCGCCAGGGTGTGCCCGACCGAAACCTTGTGCGAGGAGGCCTGTGTCCGCAACGACGCCGAGGACAAACCGGTCAAGATCGGCCTGCTGCAGCGTCACGCCACCGACCATTACCTCACGACAGGTGACCACCCGTTCGAGCGGGCGGCGCAAACCGGCAAGAAAGTCGCCGTGGTTGGCGCCGGGCCCGCGGGGCTTGCCTGCGCCCACCGTCTTGCCGCCCATGGCCACCAGGTCACGGTTTACGATGCAACCCGGCGGGCTCAACGAATTCGGCATCGCCGCCTACAAGACGACTGATGATTTTGCGCAAACCGAAGTCGCCTTTATCACCGCTATCGGCGGCATTGCCCTGGTTCATGACACCGCGCTGGGCCGAGATATAACCCTTGGCCAGCTGCGCAAGGATTTCGACGCGGTCTTTCTTGGCCTGGGCCTTGGCGGCGTCAATGCCCTGCGGGCCAAAGGCGAAGATCTTGAAGGGGTCATGGATGCCGTTGATTTCATCGCCCGCCTGCGCCAGACCACGGATCTGGGTAGTCTCAAGGTCGGGCGCAACATCGTTGTCATTGGCGGCGGCATGACCGCCATCGACGTCGCGGTGCAGACCAAGATGCTCGGTGCGGAGACCGTGACCCTGGTCTATCGCCGGGGCAAGGGCAATATGAACGCCTCGCAATACGAACAGGAACTGGCCAGGATCAAGGGCGTGACCATCAGGCTCCAGGCACAGCCGACCCGGATTTTGGGCCAGAACGGCCATGTCACAGCCATCGAATGCGAATACACCGAAAATCTCGATGGCCGCCTTCGCGGGACCGGTGAGACCTTCACCCTTGCCGCCGACCAGGTGTTCAAGGCCATCGGCCAGACCTTTATCTACAAACCCGAGGATGGCGAGACGGTTAAACTGGCCGGCGGACACATCGAAATTGACCAGAACCGGCGCACATCTCTTGACGGTGTCTGGGCCGGGGGCGACTGCGTTACCGGGGGCGAGGACCTCACCGTTGCGGCGGTGGAGGACGGCAAGGTGGCGGCCGAAGCCATCCATCGCCGGCTAACGGGATAGGACCAGAACCATGGCAGACCTGCGCAACAACTTTGTCGGCATCAAATCGCCAAACCCCTTCTGGCTCGCCTCGGCGCCACCGACGGATAAAAAATACAATGTCGAGCGCGCTTTTAAGGCCGGCTGGGGCGGGGTGGTGTGGAAACCCTTGGCGAGGATCCCCACATCGTCAACGTCAACGGCCCCCGTTACGGCGCCATCCACGGCCCCGACAGGCGGCTTATCGGGCTGAATAATATCGAGCTGATCACCGACCGACCCTTTGAGGTCAATGTCCGCGAGATCAAGCAGGTCAAGCGCGAATGGCCTGACCGGGCCATGGTCATCTCCTTGATGGTGCCTTGCGAGGAGGCCAACTGGGCCGATATTCTTACCCGCATCGAGGACACCGAGGCCGATGGCATCGAGCTGAATTTCGGCTGCCCCCACGGTATGAGCGAACGCGGCATGGGGGCGGCGGTCGGCCAGGTGCCTGAATATATCGAAATGGTCGCTCGGTGGTGCAAGGCCCATACGCGCATGCCGGTGATTGTCAAGCTGACGCCGAATATCACCGACATCCGCCGCCCGGCCCAGGCAGCGCTCGCCGGCGGCGCCGATGCGGTATCCCTGATCAACACCATCAATTCGATCACTTCGGCTTGACCTGATGGCGCCGGAGCCGACCATTGACGGCAAGGGCAGCCATGGCGGCTTCTGCGGCCCGGCGGTCAAACCGATCGCGCTCAACATGGTGGCCGAGATCGCCCGCGACCCCAAGACAGCCGATTTCCCCATCTCCGCCATGGGCGGCATCACCACCTGGCGCGACGCGGCGGAATTTGTCACCCTTGGCGCCGGCAACGTCCAGGTCTGCACCGCGGCGATGACCTATGGCTTCAAAATCGTCGAGGAGATGATCACCGGGCTTTCCGACTGGATGGACGAAAAGGGCTATGCCACCACGGAGGACTTTCGTGGCCGGGCGGTGGGCAATGTGTCGGACTGGCAATATCTTAATCTGAACTACATCACCAAGGCGGTGATCGACCAGGACACTTGCATCAAATGCGGTCGCTGCCACATCGTTTGCGAGGACACCTCCCACCAGGCGATTACCCAGACCAAGGACGGCGCGCGGCATTTCGAGGTCATCGATGCGGAATGTGTCGGCTGCAATCTGTGCGTCAATGTCTGCCCGGTGCAGAACTGCATTTCGATGGTCGCCATGACCGGCGGCGCTGACCCCCGCACCAATCTGCCGATTGACGATAGTTATGCCAACTGGACCACACATCCCAACAATCCGGCCCGCACCGAGGCGGCGGAGTAGCGGAGTAGCCGCCTCGGCGAGAGGGGCTCGAACCCCCTATACCGGGTCGCCCTGAACTTCGATATTTTCCGTCGCGTCAATCCAGGTGTCCCCGGCAGCGACAATGCAACTGGTGCCGTTGGCCTGGGTAACGATGATCGTCCACGAACCGGTGGACTTTGACGTCCAGACCTCGATCAGCGCATTTGCATTGGCAAGGCCGGCGCCTTTTCTGACCTCGGCGAACTTTCCGGCCAGCTGGGAGATGACCGTGTCGCGAGGCGCGCAAGACCCTTGCGACTGCGCCCAAACCGGTGGCGCGGCAGCCAACGCTCCGAAAATCAAAGCAAAAACCGTTATACGTTTAAACATTTCAGCCTCCATTTCCATCGTTTAAGTTTGCTTCGAGAACTCTATAGGTTTAGTTCACGGCACTGCTGAAGCTGTTTCGTATTTTCGTGCCACGTACTATTTTATATCATGACGATTGCTGCGTACATCAAGGTAAAATCACCAATTACAGGCATCAAAGCTTGGTGATATCTCAGTCAACCATCGGATAACGCCCGATAAAAATTGTCCAATTTCACGACATAGGCATTTTTCGATTGATCAGCATCGGGCCTTTTGCCGCGGTGCAAGCCGGTTTGAATTAAATTTAACGATTAACATTAATCGCCTTCGTTAGTATTAACAGTTAACGAAAGGTAAACACATCGTTTTACACGTGCCGAAATGGGGCACTATCATAATAGCTAAATCTATTGTGACGATAGTTTCTGACTGCTATCCAGAAACATCGAGTGGAGTACGAGTAATGTTCGGTTTTAACCATAAGCACATCGGAAAATTGATCATGGTAACCAGCGCTATGCTGGTATATTCAAGCGTCAGTACTGCTCAAGTCCCGCCTGGGCCACAAGTACCTCCCCCCCCTCCTCCTCCGGAAATAGTGATCCAGCCGGTCGAAGACAGCGACAATGAAGTCAACCGCCGGCGTTCGGCACTTGTCAGCTGCTGCTTGCGTCGCGCTGAGGGTGTGGGCGCCTATTGTTCGATTGAACAGCTCAATGCGGCGGTAAGAACCGGCGACCTGATACGGCGGGAAAAATCCGACGGCAGTTTATATTGCGCCGAGGGCACAGGCACCGTTGTCAGCCGGGCGCCAAGGGTTGAGATTGAGGACGCTGGCCAGGCTTTGATTTCGCCCCTTGAACCGGTCGAAGGTTCTGAAATCGCCCCCAGCCAGGCCCCCGATCCGCTGAATTCATTGTTCCAGTTCCTGTTCGGATTTGACACAGCACCCCGGTAACGCCGGCAAGCCGCCTCGCCACAAAGCGCTTGGGTTCCTTTTCAGGACTTGCGGATGCCACCCCCCCAGCGGCGGGACGAAGCATTTTCCGTCCTGGCTAAATCGGCACCGGCCCGCTCCCAGGCGGGCGGAACTATCACTCTTCCACTGAAAAACACGATTTCTTTTTCTGTAGATTACAGAAGTCGTAATACATGTATTCATTAATATTAATTATTAACGTTACGCAAGAATATTAGTATTAACAATTAACTAATCGTTAAAATTCGATTTTACTTGTCTCTTTCCGGAACGCTAAGGTGAATAAGTTCAAATTATCGGCAAATTTTATCGATTTTTGCCTGTACCACCAAATGGAGGTTGTAAAATGTTTCGATTCTTTCTGAAATCTATTTTGATTTTATTGATCGGAGTTGGTATTTATTTTAACCAACCTCCAATGGCATCGGCATCCGAAGAAGATGATTCCTACTCCGAAGGAAACGGGTCCAGTTCTGACGATGACGACGATGATGACTACGA
>QILX01000038.1 GCA_003232175.1 Hyphomicrobiales bacterium
TGATTGCTGACCAGGGAGAAGCGTGATCGCCAAAGTTATTGGAATTGGCGGTATTTTTTTCCGCTCTGAGAATCCCAAGGCGTTGCAGGCCTGGTACCACGAGCACCTCGGTTTCCCGAGGGGCGACGACGATCATCCCATGGCGGTATTTCGCTTTGACGAGGATATTGCTTCGGGCCGGGCCGGATACGCGATCTGGAGCCCGTTTGCCAAGGACACCACCTATTTCGACCCATCACATTCCGATTACATGATAAATTTTCGTGTTGATGATCTCGAAGGGCTGCTGTCGTCTCTGAAAGACAAAGGTGTGAAAATTGTCGACGGCCCTAAAGAAGAACCGCCCTATGGCACGTTTGCCTGGATCATCGACCCTGAGGGATCAAAAATCGAATTGTGGGAGCCGCCCGAAATTCAAGAATGAAGTCTTCGGGGATATTGCGTCTTATTCAATCTCACAGCACCTACCCGCTCCGCCACCGGCCATCCACGTAAATTTCCTAGATGATGGACGGCTCATGGTGCGGGCCGGTGCCGTCTAAACGTAAAATGCCCTATGGCTCCAGTTCGGTATCCCAATAGAGAAAATCCTGCCAGCTTTCATGCAGAAAATTGGGCGGAAATCCCTGACCGTTGCGGTGCAGTTTCGCAACACTTGGCCGATAAGGTTTCTGGGCCGGCCACATTTTCGCCCGCGCTGGCAGATTGTTGGCTTTTCGCAAATTGCACGGGGAACACGCGGCAACGACGTTTTCCCAGGTGGTCAGGCCGCCCCTTGAGCGCGGGATCACGTGATCAAAGGTCAGTTCCGTCCCCTCGCCGCAATACTGGCAGGAAAAATTGTCGCGTAAAAATACATTAAAGCGCGTGAAAGCGGGAAACCGTGCCGGTTTGATATAGGTCTTAAGGGCGATAACGCTCGGCAGGGCCATGCGGACGCTGGGGCTGGCGACTACGCGTTCATAGTTGGAAAGGATATTGACCCGATCAAGAAACACCGCCTTGACCGCATCCTGCCAGGACCACAGCGACAAGGGGTAATAACTCAAGGGGCGAAAATCCGCATTGAGAATAAGTGCCGGACATGCCTCCGGCGAAACCGCAACTCCACTAGGGAAAGCCAACACTCCTCAAATTCAAATTCTCGCCTGCGCTTCGGTTCGCTATGGCGTTGAAGTCATCACATTTGCTGGATCATACTACATAGGGCAAGATGGTCTTGTGAAGAGCACGCCGGTCAGGCGGCGAAATTATTCACCAAAAAATCCCCACCAAGGGTCAGGCCGTCAGGGGCGATACCGTGGCCGATGCCGGTTGAAACATGCCACTGGACATCGACATCGACCGCCGTCAGCCCCTCCCGGGCCAGGGCGAGGGCGGCAACAGGGATCACTTCGTCGCTGTCGCCATGAACCAACAGCACTGGCGGACGGGCCGAAATCTCCTGGGCAAGTTTCTCCGGCGCCGCCAGGGCGCCTGAATAGCCGACAATGGCTGCTGGTGCGATTTTCCGGCGCAAGCCCACATGCAGCGCCATCATCGTGCCCTGGCTGAACCCCACAAGGGCAAGGGCGTTCGGTTTCAACTGCAGGCGCTCAAGCTCGGCATCGATGAAGGTATCGAGAAACGGCGCGGCAACGGCAGTGCCGGCGGCGAATTCGGCCATGGTGCGTGTCGCAAGGGGGAACCATTGCCGGCCGGCCGGCATGCCCGGACAGCGCTGGGGCGCATTGGGGCTGGCAAAGGCCGCATCAGGCAGAAGCTGTGCCCATTGCTGGCCCAGGCCGATGAGGTCGTTACCATCGGCGCCATAGCCGTGGGCGAAGACCACAAGCTGTTTTGCCGCGCCCCCCGAGGCGGGCGCCAGCCTTGGTCCATCAAGAATTGTTGTCATACACTGCCTCCGGATTGACGGGATAAATTTCGTTCCCTGGCGTAATAACTCCACAAAAGCCGGGCCGCCACTGATCGCCAGGGCCGCCAGGGTGCGGCCAGATCATGGGTGTCCGCCGCCTTTGGCCTGACGTCAAGGCCAAGGGCCAGTTTCATCGCCTCCTGCAGGGCCAGATCGCCGGCGGGCCAGACGTCCATGCGGCCAAGGCAGGTCAGAAGATAGATGTCCGCTGTCCACGGCCCAATGCCTTTCAGCGCCACAAGGGCATCGGTTACCGCCTGGTCGTCCAGACCTCTTAAAGCGACAAAATCGATTTCGCCGGTGATCTCCGCTTGAGCCACGCCCAGGAAGGTGCGGATTTTCGGCCCCGACAGACCGCAGGCCCGCAAACCCTGCTCGCCAGCATCGGCAACGCTTCTGGCGTCGATTTTATTCAATATTCCGCTCATGCGCCGGTGAATGGCACCGGCGCTGGCGACGCTGACCTGCTGGGAGATGATAATGGCGGCAAGGCCGGCAAAACCGTCGTCGCGGCGGCGCAAAGGTGGCCGCCCGACGGCTTTTGCCACCACGGCAAGTCGGTTGTCGGCAGTGGCCAGCGCGGCAATAGCCGCATCAAGATCAGCCTCGGTATTGAGAATCTGCGCCATTGGCTCCATGGATGGGCCATGACACACCCCGGCGG
>QILX01000201.1 GCA_003232175.1 Hyphomicrobiales bacterium
GCCAAGGGGCTGAACCCTTACGATGCGCTGCTGGATCAGTTCGACCCCGGACTGACATATGCCTTTGTCGAGCCGCTTTTTGACGATCTGGAGGAATATCTGCCGCCCCTGGTCGATCGGATCATCGAAGCCCAGGGGGCCGAGCCCATGGCCGTGCTGCCCGAAGGGGTTTTTGCGCAAGATATCCAGGAAACATTCGGGCGCGAGTTGATGGCCGAACTGGGATTTGATTTTGTCCGGGGTCGCCTCGATGTCAGCCATCACCCGTTTTCCGGCGGCGTGCCCGACGATTGCCGCATCACCACCCGCTATGACACCGGCGATTTCACTTCCGGCCTGATGGGCATTATCCACGAGACCGGGCATGCGCTTTACGAGCAGGGGCTGCCGGCGCGGTGGCGCGGCCAGCCGGTGGGCCGGGCGCGGGGCATGACCATGCATGAAAGCCAGTCGCTGATGATGGAGATGCAGATAGGCCGGTCGGGGGACGTCATCGCCTGGCTCGCTCCGCGCCTGGCCAGGGCCTATGGCGGCGAGGGGGCGGCGTGGTCGGCTGACAATCTGCGGCGGCTGAATTTGCGCGTGGCCCGTGGCACCATCCGGGTCGATGCCGACGAAGTGACCTATCCGCTCCATGTCATTTTACGCACCCGGCTCGAGCGGGCACTGCTGGCCGATGATCTCAAGGTCGCCGACCTGCCGGGGGCGTGGAATGACGGCATGAAGTCAGCGCTTGGCATCGTGCCTCCGGATGACGCGCAAGGCTGCCTGCAGGATATTCACTGGTATATGGGCGCTTTGGGATATTTCCCCACCTACACCTTGGGCGCTTTGACCGCCGCGCAGATGAAGGCTCATATGGCGATGACGGAGCCTGATATCTTGACCGCTGCGGGCATGGGCAATTTTTCGCCGCTAGTGGCGTGGGCGCGCGTGAATGTGCACGAGCTGGGCTGCCGTTATGGTACCGCCGAGCTGATCGAACGGGCCACCGGCGCGCCTCTGGGCATCGCGCCATTTAAGGCCCATATCGGGTCGCGTTATCTGGGCGAGGCTGGTTAAATGGCGATGAAATATATTTCCACCCGTGGCGATACAGCTTCTGTGGGTTTTGAGGACGTCCTGCTTCGCGGTCTTGCCGGGGATGGCGGGCTTTATGTGCCTGAGCGCTGGCCGACACTGAGCCGCGACGACATGGTGCGCATGGGCAGCCTCAATTACCAGGATCTTGCCTATGAGGTCATGGTGCCGTTTGTCGGCGATGCTATTTCAAGGGAAGATTTTCGCCGTCATATCGGCGCGGCCTATGCCGGTTTTAACCACCGCGCGATAACGCCCCTGGTCCAGACGGGGACAAATGAGTGGAGCCTTGAGCTGCATCACGGGCCGACCCTGGCCTTCAAGGATGTGGCGTTGCAGCTGCTCGGGCGGCTGATGGATCAGGTCCTACGCAAGCGCGATACCTACGCCTCCATAGTCTGCGCCACCTCGGGCGATACCGGCGGGGCGGCGGTCGATGCTTTTGCCGGGGCGGAACGGGCCGACCTTTTTGTCCTGCTGCCCAGGGGCCGGGTCAGTGAAGTACAGCGGCGCATGATGACGACCAATCGGGCCGGGAACATTCATGCCCTTGAGATCGACGGGAATTTTGATGACTGCCAGGGCATCGTCAAGGCGATGTTCGCCCATGACGATTTTCGCAAGGCCGTGGCGCTCTCGGGGGTCAACTCGATCAACTGGGCCCGCATCGTCGCCCAGACGGTCTACTATTTCACCGCCGCCCTGGCCCTGGGCGGACCGGACCGCAAAGTCAGCTTCACCGTTCCCACCGGCAATTTCGGTGATATTTTCGCAGGTTACGTCGCCGCCCGCATGGGCCTTCCCATCGACCGGCTGGTGATCGCCACCAATATCAACGACATTCTGGCGCGCACATTCGTAAGCGGCCGCCATGAGCGCACCGGAGTCGAGCCGACCGCCAGCCCATCGATGGATATCGAAATCTCGTCCAATTTCGAACGGCTGGTCTTCGATCTGGTCGACCGCGACCCGGCGGTATTGCGCGGTCTGATGGCGGGCCTGAACCAGTCGGGCGGCTTCACGCTGCCAGCGCCGGCGCTGGAGGCCTTGCGGGCGCAATTTGACGCCGGCAGTGCCGACGAGGCCCAGACCGCCGCAATGATCCGCCGCACCCACGAAGAGATGGGCGTTCTGATCGACCCGCATACCGCGGTGGCGCTCCATGTTGCCCGCGGGCAGGAGCGCAAAACCAGCCCCATGGTGGTGCTCTCGACCGCCCATGCCGCCAAATTTCCCGATGCGGTAGAGGCGGCGACCGGCATCCGCCCGGTTCTGCCGCCGGGCCATGACGGCCTCTTGGACCGGGACGAGCGCATCACCCCTCTGCCCAACGACGTTGCCGCTGTTGAAGCCTTTATCCTGGATCACTCCCGCATTTCACGGACATCATGACAGTAAACCTTACGCGCCTGGACAACGGCATTCGTGTTGTCACACATGCCATGCCCCACCTGCAGACTGCCTCGGTGGGTGTGTGGGTGCACGCCGGCGCCCG
>QILX01000104.1 GCA_003232175.1 Hyphomicrobiales bacterium
GTCGCCGGGAATATCGGAGATGACCAGGGTGACGACCCGGGCTGGCGCAGCGGCGGCGGCAAGGCGGCCACCTTTAATGCAGCTGAGATGTTTGCGCACCGCATTCATTTCAGCGATGGGCGCACCGGAGGCCAGCAGGATTTTGTTGACCTGCTGTTTGACCGCCAGGCCGACGGGGTCGGGCGGCAGGCAGAGCAGCGACGACCCGCCGCCGGAAATAAGGGCGATGACCAGATCGTCAGGGGACAGACCACCGACCAGTTTCAACATCCGCGCCGCGCCGGCAAGGCCCGCGGCATCGGGCACCGGGTGTGCGGCCTCGACAATCTCGATCTGTTCGCATTTTTCCCCGTAGCCATATTGTGTCAGCACCAGGCCGGACAAGGGACCGCTCCATGACCTTTCCAGTGCCTGCGCCATCGCGGCCGAGGCTTTGCCGGCGCCGACAACAATGACCCGGCCAGCGGGTTTTTCAGGAAGGGCGGCAGGCACCACCTGATCTGGGTCGGCGGCAGCGACAGCGGCCTTGAACAGGTCCGTCAGGACGGCACGGGGATCAGGGTTCATTTGAGAGCGGCTTTTTTAGTTGAAACTAAGGGTTGGTCCCATGGTTATTGCTCATACCGTCCCTATCTGTACCCTGGGACTGTGCCCCACTGAAACTATCCGGGCACGACAGTGATATCGCGGGATTGGCACAGTGTCATCAACGGTGTATTAGCAAATTGGCCAAATCGTCAAAATCTGACGTAGGAGAATAAGATGCGTGTCGGTGTTCCCAAGGAAATCAAATCGGACGAAAATCGTGTCGGGATTACACCTGGCAGCGCCGGCGAATATGTCGCCCACGGCCATGAGGTTCTGGTGGAAACCGGCGCCGGGCTGGGGATGGGCGCATCGGACGGCGACTTTATCGCCGCAGGCGCGACCATCGTGGCTTCGGCGGCGGATGTGTTTTCAAACGCCGACCTGGTGGTGAAGGTGAAGGAGCCGCAACCGGTGGAATGGGCCCAGCTTCGCGAGGGCCAGATCCTTTACACCTATCTTCACCTGGCCCCCGACCCCGAACAGACCAAGGGACTGATTGAGTCCGGCGTAACCGCAATCGCCTATGAAACCGTGACCGACGACCATGGCGGCCTGCCTTTGCTGGCGCCAATGAGCGAGGTTGCCGGGCGCCTGTCCATTCAGGCCGCCGCCCACAGTCTTGAAAAACACAGCGGCGGGCTGGGCCTGCTGCTCGGCGGCGTGCCGGGGGTCAAGCCGGGCAAGGTCGTAGTCATCGGCGGCGGGGTTGTCGGCACCAATGCGGCCCGCATGGCGGTTGGTCTTGGGGCCGATGTCGTGGTGCTCGACAGGTCACTGCCGCGCCTGCGCCAGCTTGACGAGCTGTTCGACAATCGCGCCATGACCCGGTATTCCACCCGCGAGGCGTTGGAAGAAGAGGTGATATCCGCCGATGCTGTCATCGGGGCTGTATTGTTGCCCGGAGCCTCGGCGCCAAAACTGGTCACCCGCGACATGCTCAAGCGCATGAAGGACGGCGCCGTTATCGCTGATGTCGCAATCGATCAGGGCGGCTGTTTTGAAACCTCCAAACCGACAACCCATGCCGATCCGACCTATATCGTCAACGGCGTGGTGCACTATTGCGTTGCCAATATGCCCGGCGCGGTTCCGCGTACCTCCAGCTTTGCGCTGAACAATGCCACCCTGCCATTTGGGCTGGCACTTGCCGATCAGGGTCTTGAGGCCGTCAGGCAAAATCACCATTTAAAAAACGGGCTGAACGTTCACCGTGGTGTCGTGACAAATATCGCCGTGGCTGAAAGCCTGGGGATAACCTACACCCCGGCGGACCAGGCTCTGGCGCACTAAATATTACTTTTCCTGTATTTGCGCCATTGCCCTGTATCCCACCTCACCCAACAAAGGGGATTTTGATGGCCGATAGCAAGCCCGACAAACCTGGCGTAATCGCGCCGCCGCCGCTGATTTTTCTTGCCGGCATACTTCTTGGAGTCCTGATCAGCTGGTATTGGCCCGGATCATTCTGGCCCGATTCGGTTCGTTACGTGGCGGCGGCAGTGCTGGTTGCGGCAGGTTTTTTTGTAGCGGCTCTAGCGTTTTACCGCTTCCGCAATGCCGGCACCAATGTCGAGCCCTATAAGCCGACGACGGCCATCGTGACGGACGGCCCATATGGGTGGTCGCGTAATCCGATCTATCTGGCCATGGTGGGTGTGACTGTCGGAACTGCGATTGCATTGGACAATTTCTGGGTCGTTGTAATGCTGGTGCCGGTTCTTTTGATAATGCATGTTGGTGTGATCACCCGCGAGGAACGCTATCTGACGGAGAAATTCGGCGACGAATACCGGCGCTACCAAAACGCTGTCCGCCGCTGGCTTTGAACGAAAGCCGTGGGCTTATGTCCGTTGCCCCTGCCGTTATAGCGGTTCGCCCGGCCATACCTTCCGACGCCGTGGCGATTGCACAAATCCACGCCGCTGCCTGGCGCGAGGCCTATATGGGCATTCTTGCCCAAACCACCCTTGACGCCATGATCGCCCG
>QILX01000351.1 GCA_003232175.1 Hyphomicrobiales bacterium
GCTACCGAATTGGGACGCACCGGAATTCCAAGCGCATCAAAGCCCTGGGCGATTTCATTTGCGCGCTGGTTCAGCGCCAAAGGCGGCATCGGATACGGGTCGGCGGGGGGGGACCAAATATCCTGATCCAGGTCGCCGGAGACGCCAAAATAGTCTTGCGCCCGATCGTAATAGGGCCGCAGGTCCGAATATTCGATCGGCCAGTCCACGCCCCTGCCAAATGCACTGCGGAGCTTGAAATCGGTTTCGTGCAACCGGTACCAATTGCCGTACCAGTGGAAGCCGGCGCCGCCGGTGCCCCAGCCCATGCCAAAACGAAGACCGCCCGTCAGCCCCCCTTCGCTGGCAAATTCGGGCCCGGCCCATCGGTGCTTGCGCGACCATATTTGCGAGCTCACCATATCGCCGATGGTGCGCTCCGGCCCGGCTTCCAGGGTCAGCACGTCAAGTCCGGCTTCGGCGAGTTCCGACGCCATTGTACTGCCGGCGATACCGGACCCGACGATCACGACCTCGGCTTTTTCGCGCGTTTTGTCAGCCAAATTGAAACCCCGTCAAGCCCGGGCACAAGCCTACCACGGTTGATCGGGGGAAATATGGGCCAGATAGGGAATACCCAAAGCCTGAAACCCATTTTCAGTACCGTAAACAACATCAACGGCGTCATTTCTGGAAACCAGGTAGAAGAAAAAGGCCTCCGGCGCGTTCCAGGCCTTTGTGTTCGAGGCCACGACCGCATCCACAATCAATTTTTGATTGGCTGGCGTTAAATCAAGAAACGGCTTTTGGTGTTGCGCGACGCTTTCCCGGTCGATGCCCAGCAGCCCCGCAGTATAAAACTCCGCTAATGGCGGGCCTTGAAAGAACCGAACGAAAAGCAGTGATTCAAGGTAGGGCGCTGACAAATATTTATCGACAAACTGCGCGACGCCCGCGGCGGATGCGCCCGGCGCGAGCAGATCACACCAGACCGAAAACACCTGGGCCTGATGGTCGCTAAAAGCCTTGAATTTAATTTTATCCCCCTTCACTTCGGCCAGCGCGGCCCTAACGGACCCACCCATCGCCGCTGCGCCCACGGCACTGGCGATAAATTGCCTTCGGCCAATTTCCAGGGGCTTATCTGTCATGCAAATTTCTTTTTATGCGGGGCAAAGAGAGGTCGCTCGGTAGCGATTGAACAGTTTCCGGGCTGCCGAAAAGTGGATTTCAGCCTCTGCTATGCTGCGACCGGGATTGGTTGCAGTGCGTTGAAGTAAGCCTGATCGGGGGTCTTCCGGTCAAGTGATGAATGTGGCCTGACGTTGTTGTAAAAAGCCAGAAATTTGCACAGGGCGGCCCGCGCTTCGGGTACGTTGGCATAGGCGTGCAGATAGACCTCTTTGTATTTGATGGTGCGCCAAAGACGTTCAAAAAAGACATTGTCGCGCCACGCGCCCTTGCCGTCCATGGAGATGGCGATACCGGCCCTCTTCAACGGCTTCAATGCAGAAGTCTGCTTCCTGTGTGATCGAGAGCCGCCAGGACAGGACACGCCGACTGAACCAGTCAAGCACTGCGGCCAGAAATACAAAGCCCCGTGACATGGGAATATACGTAAAATCCATCGCCCAGACCTGATTGGGCCGGGAAACCGGCAGCTTTCGCAGGAGGTGGGGATAGATTTCATGGCCCGTGCAGGCGACGGGGGTTTGCGCTTCCGCCCAAAACACCGGCTGCTCCATCAAGGAGTTGATCCTTCCATTGCTTGATCTGGTTGAGATGAACATCAAACTCCTGAGCGAGTTCTCACAATGTCTGCTCGCCGCGAACGGCGGCAAGGGCAACCTTCGACTTGAAAGCGGGAGTTTGATTGTGACGTGGGCGTCTTGCCTTAGTGGTTCTCCTGTTGCCGACGATCATGCCGATTACAGGCCAAAATACCACTTATCTCAACTGTTCAGATTCCCCGAACCACCTCTGCCAATGCAAATTTCCGCTTTGCTATAAGTATATTAATTTATCGGCAATTGGCTGGGCTTTTCGCCTCGGTCCCATTGCCAAAGTGTCTGATCCTTTTTCAGGGCGATTGTCGTGGTCGAACCCGCGGCCACCGCTATTACCCCGGACATAACGGGTACAGGCTCGGAACCATATTCCGACCCCCAGGCCATCAATGTCCCATCGTTGCGAATTGCGAGCGAGTGCGACGCACCGGTTGCAATGGCGATAGCGCCTGACATTATCCTGCTCCACGCCACGGCCTTGTCGCCCAGCCCGTATTTGCCGACGGGGCCAAAAATATTGCCCCCGGTTCCCATAACGTCACCATTTGCCTTGAGCAGTATCGCGTGGCCCGTGTGGGCGGCAATCTGAACCGCCTGTGAGGCGGTCTGCACAAACCGCTGTGTGGTTTTAAGTCTTCCGTCGCCATATTGCCCGCGATTTGCCCGGCCCTTGACGAACAGCGCGCCTGAATTGGTGATGTAATAGTTGGTGCCGTCTCCCACCGCTGCTGTGGAGACATCGTCGGCGATTTTTATTGCCTCACCGGCAAACCCTGCAACCCACCAAAGCGTGCCATCTTTTTT
>QILX01000249.1 GCA_003232175.1 Hyphomicrobiales bacterium
AGGGAACAATCGCGTTCGAATAGATGGACAATGTTGCCTTGCGTGTCGGCGAATATCTGCACCTCGATATGGCGTGGGTTAATTATGTAACGCTCGATGATGACCCGTTGGTCGCCGAAGGACGCCACCGCCTCGCGTTTGGCGCCCGTTAGCGCCTGGGAAAAGTCCTCGGCCCGATCAACCCGGCGCATACCCTTGCCGCCGCCGCCCAGCACCGCCTTGATAAGAACCGGATAGCCGATTTCATTGGCCGCAGTTTCCAGCCGGGCTGGATCCTGGTCATCCCCGTGGAAACCCGGGACCACCGGCACACCGGCGGCCTCCATCAACCGTTTTGCCGCATCCTTTGGTCCCATTGCGTGCATGGCGGAGGGTGGAGGGCCAACAAAAACCAAACCCGCCTGGGCCACGGCGTCAGCAAAATCGGCGTTTTCGGCCAGAAACCCGTAACCGGGATGGATAGCGCCGACACCTCTGGCTTTTGCCGCCGCGATTATTGCTGCAGCATTCAGATAACTCTCCGACGCCGGCGCCGGGCCGATTGGCACTGCCTCGTCCGCGTCCCGAACATGGGCCGCATTAATATCGACCTCAGAGTAAACCGCCACGGTGCGCAACCCCATGGCTCTTGCAGTGCGGATTATACGGCAGGCGATTTCGCCGCGATTGGCAATAAGAAGCGATGAAAACATCAACGGTGTTTATCACCATCAGGGCGACGGCGGCAGCCTTATCAGTTTCACATTCTGAAAATACCGAATTTCGGCGCCGGTATCGGCGCGTTCAGGCTGGAGGCAAGAGCGAGGCCCAGCACGCGGCGGGTTTCGGCGGGAGTGATGATGCCATCATCCCACATCCGAGCCGTAGCATAATAGGGGTGGCCTTCATCTTCGTATTTTTCTCGGATTGGCGCTTTGAACGCCTCTTCGTCTTCGGCGGACCAGTTCTTGCCCTCAGCTTCGATGTTATCGCGGCGGACCGAGGCCAGAACGCTTGCCGCTTGCTCGCCGCCCATGACCGAGATGCGGGAGTTGGGCCAAGCAAAGAGGAAACGGGGGCCGTAGGCTCGGCCACACATACCGTAGTTTCCGGCGCCAAACGAACCGCCTATAATGACGGTGATCTTGGGTACATTGGCGGTCGCCACCGCAGTCACCATCTTGGCGCCGTCGCGCGCAATTCCACCCGCTTCATATTCGCGTCCGACCATGAAGCCGGCAATGTTCTGCAGGAATAAGAGCGGGATACGTCGGTGGCAACACAGCTCAATAAAATGAGCCGCCTTGAGAGCTGATTCGGAAAACAGGATGCCGTTATTGGCGATGATGCCCACTGGCATCCCCTCGATATGGGCAAAGCCGGTGACCAATGTGGTGCCATAGCGGGCCTTGAATTCATCGAACTCCGAGCCGTCGACCAGCCGGGCGATGACCTCGCGTACATCATATTGCACTGCAAGGCTGGCGGGCACGATACCGTCCAGTTCGTGCATGTCGAATTTTGGCGCGACGCTGGTGCGCAGCTCCAATCCAGCTCCGGTTTCGCGCGGCAATGTGGTGACAATGTTGCGCGCAATGGCCAAAGCATGGGTGTCGTTTTCCGCCAGATGATCGGCGACCCCTGAAAGACGCGTATGTACATCAGCGCCGCCCAGATCTTCGGCACTGACATCTTCGCCGGTGGCCGCTTTCACCAGCGGCGGGCCGCCGAGGAAGATCGTCCCCTGCCCGCGCACGATAACGGTCTCGTCCGCCATGGCCGGAACATAAGCGCCGCCCGCCGTACACGAGCCCATGACGACAGCGATCTGGGCGATTCCAGCGGCTGACATTTGCGCCTGATTGTAGAAGATGCGGCCGAAATGTTCGCGGTCGGGGAAAACTTCGGTCTGATGCGGCAGATTGGCGCCGCCTGAATCAACCAGATAAAGGCACGGCAACCGATTCTCCTGGGCGATCTCCTGAGCCCGAAGGTGCTTTTTCACCGTCAGAGGAAAATATGTGCCTCCCTTGATGGTGGCGTCATTGGCCAGGATCATGCACGGGCGGCCTGACACGCGGCCAATACCGGCAATAAGCCCGGCGCTATGAATATCGCCGCCATAAAGCCCCATGGCCGCCAGTTGCCCGATCTCCAAAAACGGCGCTCCGGGGTCGAGCAGCCCGACAACCCGGTCGCGCGGCAGCATCTTGCCGCGCCCCAGATGGCGATCGCGGGCTTTTTCTGTGCCTCCCTCGGCGGCCATAGCGCGTCTGGCACCAAGATCGGCGACCAATTTCGCCATGACGGCGGCATTAGCCTTGAAGCCTTCGGAATGCGACTTGATGGTTGTGGTCAGGACTGGCATGGCGTGTTTACGATAATGGGTATGGGCAACTGAATTGTTTCGACTAGTGACGAACCAAATATTAACATTTTGTCAACATTTTGCACTTGTGCAGGGTGCGGGAAAATTTCAAACATGTTTTGGTCACTGTAACATTGTCGAATGTTGGGAGCTTTTTGTTAGGTTTACCAGATTTGGCACTTCAATTTTCTCTTTGGCTCTGGTGATGGGTTTGAAGGCTTTGCGCCATTCAGCGTAGAGGGGGTGATTCTCCATCGTCTCCCTTCAGGCTTTGCCACTCACAACCGTCTTGCGAGAAAAAAACGCCTGAATTTAAAATCAGTTCGAGCAATTATCGCGTTTGTCTGCAAATTCAAGTAAACTTGAATTCTGATTTCCGGTATCCCTGAATATACAGCAAGGACGTCAGATCAGTGTGATTGATACAGGCGTTCTCGTTTTTCAGCGCGCCAGAACCATGGAATGCGACACCGAGACCGGCCGCTTTGATCATTTTTATATCGTTCGCACCGTCGCCTGTGGCCAGAACATCGGTCGTGGACAACCCCTTGGCTTCACACAGCCGGCGCAGCGTATCCAGTTTCGCTGTGCGGCCAAGGATTGGTTCCAGGACATTTCCGGTCAGTTTGCCGGCCACGAAAGTCAGCTCGTTTGCCTGATGGTCATGAAAACCGACGCTTTCGGCAACCCGGCTGGTAAAAAAGCTAAATCCACCTGAAACCAGGATGCAATATGCCCCGTGATGACGCATGGTCCGAACCAGCGTTCGGGCCCCCGCTTTCAGGGTGACGCGCTCTTTGTAGACACGCTCAAGCAGGCCATATTCCATCCCCTTCATTAGTGCCATGCGTTGGCGCAGAGCTTCGGGAAATCCTATTTCTCCGTTGACCACGGCCTGGGTGATCCTGCTGATCTGTGAACCAATGCCAATGGCGTCGCCCAATTCGTCGATACACTCCTGATCTATGATCGTAGAGTCCATGTCGGAAATCAGAATACGCTTGCGACGCTGATGGGCCGGCGTGCAGACAGCATCGATTTTTGTACCCTCCAGCGCCTCTGCGGCCTGTGCCGTGATCTCTGCCGCGGAAAGTTCTGATCGAAAAATCAGATCGCAGGCTTTTGCCTCGGCAAGCCAGTCCGGTTCGCAATCCAGATCCAATCGCCGGCAAACCTGATCCAGATTCGCCTGCAGCAGGCGCTCCTGTTTTTCGCCTCCTATCAATGTCAGCGCATACATTGTCATCAGTTTATCACCTCGCGCCGCCAACATTGGTGTTTCGGCACACCCCGATATTCCAGGCCGCGATTTACAGTTTGACATCGAAACCGGCGCGATGATCGTTGATGAATGAAATTGTGGCCTGAATTAGTGGCTATGTTTGCAGCGTCTTCCAAAATCCGGTCCAAAATCACTGGGAACTTGTTTACAAGAGCAAGTCGGCCCCTCACTAGTCCATTCCCCCACCGGGTAAGAAATTACCTCGGTTGCCAGCCCAGATCGGGTTTGACCAGGCGCGCTTGCCGGCGCCATCAATGACTGTAACACGCAACCAGGGTGAGTTGGCCAGACGGTCCAGCGACAGTTTTTCACCTGTCATGGCATCGCCATGCACGGTTGCCATCGATGTGCTTATGCCTTGAACGATAATGGTTGCAGCGGGGGAGCAATCAACCTCAATGCCATCTTCGGTGAAACGGATATCACCTATTTCCGGGCCGGTACTGGAATAGAACGCGCCGGATTTTAGCGCCGAAAGCAGAGCCTTGGGTGTGTTTTCGCGCGCCTTTACCATAACCCAGCCGCCGAAATGGTCGAGTGATTTGAAATGGGCATCATCGGTGGCGATCAGGTTCAAGCGGCGGCCTTCGTTCAAAAGGTGTTCCAGCGTCACAAAACCTTCGCCGCGATCATTGTTCACTTTGCACCCGTGGTTGTAGATTTCCACCGCATGGGCGGCCGTTATGGTGCGGGCGTCGGCTTCAGTCATGCCGGACCAGTGCGGATGCGCAATGGCGACGAATGCGCCTGCAGAGCGTGCGCGTGCTGCAATGTC
>QILX01000204.1 GCA_003232175.1 Hyphomicrobiales bacterium
GCACCCCCGCTACAACTCGTTGTCGTAAATCATAAGAATAAGGTCGTGCCATTCCTGCTCGCCTCCAAACCCGCCACAGAGCATGAATCACTTTCGCCGACCTTTGGGAATCCCCAAACCGATTCCTTCAACTGTGATCATGCTCTAAAGCGCTTCCGTTAAAAACGGAAACGCTCTAAAGGCGAAATGGCGCTAAGCGTTACCGGCCACACCGGAAAGGAATGACGGGTCGACGCCGATTTTGGCCAGGGCTTGCTCGTATTTCAGCTCGACATCGATGTTGAACAACAGGTCCTCGTCGGCTTCGCAGTGAAGCCAGCCATTGCTTCTGATCTCGTTTTCGAGTTGACCCGCCGACCAGCCGGCATACCCCAGGGCCAGAAGGGCGCGGGCCGGGCCGCTGCCCGCGGCGATAGCTTTCAGGATATCGACGGTCGCGGTCAGGGACACCTGGTCAGCAATCGCCATAGATGAGATTTCCTGTTGATAGTCCGAAGAGTGCAGGACAAACCCGCGCGCCGTTTCAACCGGACCGCCGAAATGCACTTTATAGCTTTCAAGGTCGCGCTGCGGGGAAGCTGCGGCCTCGATATCCAGTTGCCCCAAAAGGTCTGGAAAGGTAATGCCGGAGGCAAGCTTGTTAATGACAATCCCCATAGCCCCGTCTTTTGAGTGGGCGCACAAAAACACCACCGACCGGCCAAAACGCGGATCGCCCATGGACGGCATGGCGATCAGCATTTGGCCCTCAAGATAACCAAACTTATCGCTTTTTCCGGTCTTTTTGTCCGCTGTCATGGAGGCAGATTAGCGCATTGGTGCATCAAATGGAATCAGCGTTCTGGGATTGCGTCGGGCGGTCAGGGGAAGATCCGGTAAAAATGATTTGAACCATATGTCACCAGTGCGTCACAAACCTTTGACCCTTTTGGCCTGTCTGTTGCACCCATTTTCACAATATTTGAGTTATGTTGCCGGCCATGAAAAAATTCATCACCATTTTTGGCGCCCTGTCCCTGGTGGCGGCCATGGTTTTTGCCTGGATCCTTAGCGGGCCGGTTACCTCCACCGTCAGGGCCGCGGATCACCCCAGCGCCTCGCCTTGGATCGATACAGGGTATGCCCGCATCCGCCTGGTTTCCGGCCGCGTCCGGGACGACGGCAAGCGGTGGCTGGGGGTGCAAATCAACCTGGACCCAAAATGGAAAACCTATTGGCGCAATCCCGGTCACTCGGGGGTTCCGCCCCGGTTCAACTGGTCCAAATCGACGAACCTTTCCGATGCGCGGGTGGTCTGGCCTGCTCCTGTGTATCTGCCGGACGATTACGGGATCGCCTATGGTTATTATGACGAGGTGGTATTTCCCGTTGAAATCACGCCGAAATCCGCCCGCGAAGAGGTCGCGGTCAAACTCGCTATCGATTATGCCGTTTGCAAGGATATCTGCATTCCCGAATTCAGCGAGTTGGAGCTGGTCCTGCCGGCAACCGAGCCTGTCGTGGACGAAAATCGTCAGGACTGGCAAAGCCTGATCACCGAATTCATCAACCGTGTTCCCAAAAGCCAGTCGGCGGCCTCGAAGGTAAGAATTGAAACCGCGGAAGTTGAAATGAGTTCCGGCAGACCGGTTCTGGCCATTACCGCGGCGCTGGGATCATCCCCCGGCAAGGCGGAATTGTTCGTCGAGGGACCTGATGACTATTTTTTCCGGGTGTCCGAGAGTTTCGAGGATTTGGGCGACGGGCGAGGCCGTTTTGTCGTTGCAATAGATGGCGCCAAAACGGCCGAGGATCTCGCCGGTTTTCGGATCGGCGGCACACTTGTTACCCCGGATGCGGCAACGGAGTATTGGTGGACAGTGCAATAGCTGTTATAGGCTGGCGATCCTTATTTGCGTGGTTTTTCGGGGATGGTCATGACGATATCGGTTGGCGACAAGCTACCTGAGACGGTTTTTGCGGTAAAAACGCCCGACGGTATCAAAAAGCCTAGTACGCGTGAGGTTTTCGCCGGCAAAGTGGTGGCCTTGTTCGGTGTCCCCGGTGCCTTCACCCCGACCTGCCATGCCCAACATCTGCCCGGATTTATCAACGCCCTGGATGAATTTGCCGCAAAAGGCGTGGATGAGGTGGTTTGCCTTTCGGTCAACGACGCTCATGTGATGGCGGCCTGGCAGGCGGCGACGCCGACGGCGGAAAAAATACTCTTCCTGGCCGATGGCAATGGCGATTTCACCAGGGCCGCGGGTCTGGAAATCGATGCTTCGGCCGGGGGCATGGGCCAGCGCTGCCGGCGGTTTTCGATGCTGGTCAGGGACGGCATAGTTGATGTGATTCATATCGAGCCGGCTCCTGGTCAGGCGATTGAAACGTCGGCAGAAAAGCTCCTGGCATCGATATAGAGATATTTTGTTTGCTGGTAATCGGCACCGACCCGAAGTGTCCTTTTGCTGATTAAGTAAGTCTGCGCCATCCCGCTCCCCCACCCGGCCACCCCCAGGATACAATCTATGGGGTGGCCGGGTGGGGGAGCGGGATGGCACAGACTTACCTTAAATCGGCAGGCGCCGGCGGAAAGACGCAAGCGCCCTGACGGATCGCGAGAAAATTCAGTCTTTTTCGGGTGGCGCTTTGGGTTTTACCGGCTGATACGGTTTCATGCCGGCCCGCGCCAGCTCGTCAGCGCGCTCGTTTTGTTCGTGGCCGGCATGGCCCTTTATCCAGTGCCATTGGACATCGTGGATTGAGCGCGCCTCATCGAGGCGCTGCCACAGGTCAACGTTTTTCACCGGTTTTTTTGCGGCGGTGCGCCAGCCGTTTTGGCGCCATTTGCCGATCCATCTGGTTATGCCATCGCGCAGGTAAACCGAATCGGTGAGAAGATTAACCTGGACCGGTCGTTTAAGCGTCTCCAGATGGCGGCCAGAAGTTCCATGCGGTTATTGGTGGTTTCCGCCTCGCCGCCGCAGATCTCCTTGGCCCGCCCGCGCCAGACAATGAGCGCGCCCCAGCCGCCGGGGCCGGGGTTACCCGAACATGCCCCGTCGGTGTAGATATTTACCGCACCGCTGTTGCCGCCGGTGTCCGGCCCCCTATCCCCGTCAGCCATTGATGCCGTAAGCGCCGGGCTCGCTTATGCCGCGGTGAAAGCGCAATTTGTGAAGGAATTCCACGGGGTCCTTTGGCGTTACCAGTGCCGTTTTCGGAGTGTTCAGCCAGTCATAAAGCCGGGTCAACAGGAAGCGCATTGCCGCCCCGCGCGCCAGGTACGGCAGGGCGCCAAGCTCGGTGCTGTCAAGGGGGCGCACCGCCTGATAGGCGGCAATGAGGCCGCGGGCCT
>QILX01000037.1 GCA_003232175.1 Hyphomicrobiales bacterium
TCGCCTCCAAGGGGGCCGCTTTTAAGCCGCTGAATGCTCAGCTCAGGCACCATCTCGCCAAGCAGCGTACCGGTGGTTCCGGTGGCGACAAATGAGTGCGGTTGAAGTTTTTCGACATGTTTACGCACCCACTCAACAAGGTCCGGTTTGCTCCGGTCGTGGGCGACAAGCGCAATATTCATTGGTTTGGCCATGGAACGTCCCTTGTGACTTAGTGCATTTCGACTTGCAATATAGTCTTGCAATATAGTTGATATCAGCGGCAAATCCGACCCATGGAACAATCATCCTGCTGCCGCTTGTCATGGGAATATCACAATAAATGAAGACCGTTGCCGCATTTGACCGCATTGGCGAAGAAAACGCATTTGCCGTTCTGGCGCGGGCCAACCAACTGGCCGATGAAGGCCGTGACATCATCAATCTGGGGATTGGCCAGCCCGACTTTCCGACCCCGGACCATATCGTGGAGGCAGCGGTCAGGGCTTTGCGCGATGGCCATCACGGTTATACGGCGGCAACGGGAATCCCGCAATTGCGCCAAGGCGTTGCGGCGGACCTGCACCGGCGCCTCGGTGTGGAAGTGAACCCTGATAACGTGCTCATCGTGCCGGGCGGCAAGGTCACAATGTTCATGGCCATATTGATGTTCGGGGAAGTTGGGGGCCAGATCATGTATCCTGACCCCGGCTTTCCGATCTATAAATCCATGATCGAATTTACCGGCGCCAGCCCCGTGCCCATCCCCATACGCGAAGCCAACGAATTCGGCGTCGCGGCAGAAGATGTGCTTGACCAGATCACCTCGGCAACCCGGTTGATCATTCTCAACAGCCCTGGAAATCCGACCGGCGGGGTCACACGGAAAGACCAGATTGACCAGCTCGTGGATGGTCTTGAGGCATTCCCCCATGTTGCCATTCTGTCAGATGAAATTTACGGACAGATGCTTTTTGACGGGCTCCAACATGCAAGTCTGCTCAACTACCCCCAGATCAGAAACCGCCTGATCCTGCTTGACGGCTGGTCAAAAACCTATGCGATGACCGGCTGGCGCCTTGGTTATTCTGTCTGGCCTGATGATCTTTATGACAAAGCCCGAAAGCTGGCCGTTAACTCATATTCTTGCGTCAATGCGCCGGCCCAATGGGCGGCTCTGGCGGCTCTTGAAGGCCCTCAGACACCCGTACACGATATGGTGGCGGAATTTGACCGGCGGCGGCGGGCTGTGGTGGCCGGGCTGTGCGGCATCGAAAACATCTCATGCACGACACCGGGGGGGGCATTTTACGCCTTTCCAAATATCTCAAATACCGGCTGGAAAGCAAAAGCCCTGGCCGCGGCGCTTCTCGAAGAGGTGGGTGTGGCGACGGTTGGAGGTCCGGATTTTGGTGACATGGGCGAGGGATTTATCCGCCTGTCCTATGCCAACTCCCTGGAAAACATTGAACGCGCCCTGGCGCGAATTGGTGATTTCCTGTCAAAACGATCTTCAACTTCTGGTTGAAATTTAGCCAACACATATCGCCAATAAACATTTAGCAACCAACTTGTATCTATAATTTCAGATCTCCGAGAGGGTTGAGATGAGAGAATACGATCTTTCTGGTTTAAGGGCCTTGGTGATTGATGACAACCGCCATTTCCTCGCCATTATGCGCACCATGCTGCGGGCATTTGGTGTTCGGCAGATATTTGACTGCACGGATGCCGTGCAGGCCTTCGAGGTGCTGAAGTCGTCGGAAATCGATTTTGCCATGATCGATTTGAAACTCGATGATATCGATGGGCTGGAATTTACCTCCCTGGTGCGTTCTGCGTCCGATTCTCAGAACCCGCGCATGCCGATCATCATGGTCACCGCTTATTCCGAACGCTCCAATGTCTGGTTAAGCCGGTTAGTCCAAAAATGCTCTACAGCCGCATCTGCGCGGTGATCGAGCGCCCCCGGACCTATGTAAGGGTTGGCGGGTATTTCGGCCCCGACCGCCGCCGTCGCGAAACTGAAAGTTACAGCGGTCCGGAGCGACGGTCCGAAAGTATCGATGTTGAGTCCGCAGCCTAGCCGGGAACTGTAATTTAGCTCCCAACAGGCTGCATTCCACGAATTTTCCTGAATAACATCCCCTGCAAGGCTTCGCGTGTCAGCCAGCCAACTGGTACAATTGATTTCGGCCACGCCGCGATGCCGCTGTCCGGACTTTCCGCACAGCCCTTCGGGCTTTTCCAAGGAGCAAACTTCATGTCCAATGGCGGGAAAAAGAAGATGGACGCCAAAAACCTCCGCAGCAAGCTGTGGTGGGATAACCCCGACAATCCGGGCATGACGGCGCTCTATCTTGAGCGCTATCTCAATTTCGGCCTGACACGCAAGGAACTGCAATCGGGCAAGCCGATTATCGGCATCGCCCAGACCGGCTCGGACATCTCGCCGTGCAACCGCCATCATCTGGCGCTCGCGACCCGTATTCGCGACGGCATCCACGCCGCCGGCGGGCTGGCAATGGAGTTTCCCGTCCACCCGATTCAGGAAACCGGCAAGCGGCCCACTGCCGCCCTTGACCGCAATCTGGCCTATCTGGGCCTGGTCGAGGTGCTGTTCGGCTATCCTCTCGATGGCGTCGTATTGACCACCGGTTGCGATAAAACCACGCCTGCGCAGATCATGGGCGCCGCCACGGTCAATATCCCCGCCATCGTACTCTCTGGCGGCCCGATGCTGAATGGCTGGGACGGAGAGAAGCGCATCGGCTCGGGCACTGTGGTGTGGGATGCCCGTGAGGAACTTTCCAAGGGCAATATCAACTACGACCAGTTTATCGACATGGTCGCCTCCTCCGCCCCTTCCATCGGCCATTGCAACACCATGGGAACCGCCTCGACGATGAATTCAATCGCCGAAGCGCTGGGCATGTCCTTGCCCGGTTGCGCCGCCATCCCGGCGCCCTACCGCGAACGCGGCCAGATCGCCTATGAGACCGGCAAACGCGCCGTTGAGATGGTGTGGGAAGACCTCAAGCCTTCGGACATTCTGACCCGCGAGGCGTTTGAGAATGCCATCGTCGTCAATTCGGCCATTGGTGGTTCAACCAACGCGCCCATCCATGTCAACGCCATCGCGCGACATATTGGGGTCGAGCTTGGCATCGACGACTGGGAGCGGGTCGGTTATGACGTGCCGCTGATGGTCAATCTGCAGCCGGCGGGCAAGTATCTGGGCGAGGAATATTACCGCGCCGGCGGTGTGCCGGCGGTGGTCGGTGAGCTGATGGAGCATGGCCGCATTCATGAAAATGCGCCAACGGTGAACGGCAGAACCATGGGCGAGAATTGTCGAGGCCAGCGCTCGACCGATGCGGACGTGATCATGCCATACGATAGCCCAATGATGAAAAATGCAGGCTTTATAGTGCTTAAGGGCAATTTGTTCAACAATGCCATTATGAAAACCAGCGTTATCTCGGCAGAATTCCGCGACCGCTATCTTTCCAACCCTGAGGACCGGGACGCATTTGAAGGCCGGGCGATTATTTTCGACGGTCCGGAAGAATACCATGCCCGCATAGACGATCCGGCGGAAAAAATCGACGAAAACTGCATCCTGTTCATGCGCGGCACCGGCCCGATCGGTTATCCCGGCGGTGCCGAAGTGGTGAACATGGCCGCACCGGCTTATCTGCTCAAACGCGGCATTAATTCACTGCCCTGCATCGGCGATGGCCGGCAATCCGGTACCAGTGGCAGCCCTTCAATCCTGAACGCCGCGCCGGAAGCTGCCGCAGGCGGCGGGTTGGCGCTGCTTCAGCCCGGCGACCAGGTCCGAATCGATCTTGGCAAACGTACCGCGGATATTCTCATCACCGATGAGGAGTTGAAAAAGCGGCGCGAAACCCTGGAGGCCAATGGCGGCTACCCCTACCCGGACCACCAGACCCCGTGGCAGGAAATCCAGCGCGCTATGGTGGCCCAGTTCGATGAGGGCATGGTGCTCAAACCGGCGGTTAAATACCAGCGTGTCGCCGAAAAAGGCGTCGGCCGCGATAATCATTAAGCCGTTCACGGCTATTCCTCGCTGGCGCTCGGGCCTGCACTGGCGCGGCGCGCTGGCGCCGGGCCGTGGTCACGGCCTGGTTGCCTCCCGCTTCTTGGCTAACGCTGGCGGCGGGATCACCGCGGCTCCCCGCAAGTTTGGGCAGAAGGGCAGAACTCACAGGCCTGGCCGCCTCCCGCTTCTTGGCTAACGCTGGCGGCGGGATCACCGCGGCTCCCCGCAAGTTGGGCTGAAGGGCAGAACTCGCGGGCCTGGTTGGCTTAAGACGCTTCCCGGTTGGCGGTTCGCCCAGGACCGAGGAGATACGCCAGTGCTGCTGCCACCAGCAATGCCAGGGCTGCGGCCAGGGACGGCGCGGTGAAGCCGCCGTACCAGTCGGCCATGACACCCCCGATCGTCGGTCCGATCATCTGGCCCAGACCGAAGGCCGCTGTCATCAGGGCGATGGCGCGGGTAGGGTTGCCTGGCGAAACATTTCGGGCAGCCGCTATACCCAGCGCGGTCAGCCCCATAAACGTACCCCCTAAAAGAAACGCCGCGACAAGGATTGCAACCA
>QILX01000360.1 GCA_003232175.1 Hyphomicrobiales bacterium
TATCGCTTTACCGGTGACGGCGCCCAGTGGATGGCCGGGCTCGGCGACTATGTCTACAACAACAAGGGCTACAGGAACATCGTCACCATCGGCGAGGATTATTCCTTCCCCTACACCATGACTCTGGGGTTCCTGAACGATTTCTGCAAACTCGGCGGCAAGGTCGCCGAGCGTTTCTGGGTTCCCATCGGCAACAAGGACTATTCGACCATCGTCGCTTCGATCCCCGATGAGGTCGATGCCATCTATGTCGCCCTGGGCGGGGCGGACGCCGTCAACTTCCTCTCCCAATACGAGCAGGCCGGCGGCGACAAACCCCTGATCGGTGGCACCATCACTGTTGACCAGTCGGTGCTCGGCTCCAAGGGCCGGCGCAAATCCTATATTGTCGGCACGCCCTCCGCCGGGCCAATCGCCGATAACTGGGACAATGCGGGGTGGAAAACCTGGCAGGCCGAATACAAAGCCCAGTTCCCTGATGGTTTCCCCTCCCCGTCGCTGTTCGCCCATGGGTACTACGTCTCAATGTCGGCGGCACTGACGGCTCTTGACGCGGTCGGCGGCGATCTTTCCGACGGCCAGGCCAAATTGCGTGCAACCCTTTCAACCATGGAGCTGGACACACCCACCGGCAAGGTCCGCCTTGACGAGAACCGCCAGGCGATCACCGACATCTTCCTCACCGAAGTTGCCGAAAACGCCGATGGCACGCTGTTCAACAAGGTGATCAAGGTCATCCCCAAGGTCAACCAGGTGATGAATGGCGATCGCGACGCGTTCCTGGCCCTTGGCAAGGTCGGCCGCGACGTACCGGCGTGCACCTGACCGGTCTGTGAACTCCGGTTTGTCGCATGGGGCAAATCAGGTGAACCGGGGCTTGAGTGTCGGTTCACCTTTTGCGCTGGAACTGATTGGCGTTGGCCGCACCTTCGGCTCGCTGGTGGCGCTGGACAACATCTCGCTGTCCATCCGCTCCGGCGAGCGCCGCGCGGTGCTCGGCGCCAACGGGGCCGGCAAGACGACCTTGTTCAATGCGATAACCGGAGACTTTCCGCCAACGGACGGGCGCGTCATCTTATTCGGCGAAGATGTTACGCGCCTGCCGGTCCACGACCGCATCCGGCGGGGCTTGCGCCGGACCTATCAGAAATCCCTGCTTTTTGGCGGTTTAAGCGTAAAGGACAATCTTTACCTGGCAATCCGGGGCACCATGGATGGCCGGTTCTCCATGATGCGGCCCGCGCTAGGTGATATCGCCACCAGCCAGGCCCGGGAGCTGGCCCGTTTCGTTCACCTTGACGATCGGATCGAAACGGAAGTGGGGGATCTTTCCCATGGCCAGCAAAGGCAATTGGAAATCGGCATGGTAATGGCGGGGGCGCCGCGGGTACTTCTGCTCGACGAGCCCGCCGCGGGGCTGTCCCCGGGCGAACGCAGCCAGCTTGTGGAGATTCTCGAAGGGCTGCCTAGCCACATCACCTTCGTCATCATCGAACATGATCTGGACGTGGCGCTCAAGGTATCGGACAAAGTGACGGTGCTGAATAATGGCAGCCTGTTTCGCGAGGGCAGCCCGAAGGATATTCAGAACGATCCCGCCGTGCAGGCGATCTATCTGGGCGAGGAGCATTCATGACCGATATGGCATCATCGAGTTTTGCTCTGCGGGTCAGTGATCTCAACGTCTATTATGGCCATTCTCACGTTTTGCAGGGCGTGGATCTCAATGTCCCTCAAAACGGCGTCCTGGCGGTCGTTGGGCGCAACGGCATGGGCAAAACCACGCTCTGCAACGCCATTTTGGGCATGATCCCGGCGGCAGGCGGGTCGGTGACCATTGGTGATGCTCAGGTTCTGGGCCTGGATCCTTATCAGATTTCCGATCTTGGGGTGGGCTATGTGCCCCAGGGGCGCCGTATCTGGCCGTCGCTCAGCGTCGATGAACACTTGCGCCTGGCGGAGCGAAAAGGCGGCGCCTGGAGCGTAACCCGGGTCTATTCAACTTTTCCGCGCCTGGGCGAGCGGCGCGGCCATGGCGGCAACCAGCTCTCCGGCGGTGAGCAGCAGATGCTTTCCATCGGTCGGGGGCTTTTGGGTAACCCGCATTTGTTGATCATGGACGAGCCGACCGAGGGCCTTGCCCCGGTTGTCGTCGATCAGGTGAAGGCGCTGCTGATCCAACTGGCCCAGGAGGAGGAGGTATCCATCCTGCTGGTCGAGCAGAATCTCGGTGTCGCCTTGGAAGTCTCGTCGCGTATCGCCATCATGGTCAATGGCCGCATCGAAATTGAACTGGACAGCACAGAGCTTGCCGCCGACAAGGCCATGCAGCAAAGATTGCTGGGGGTTTCAAGCGGCGACGAGACCGCCCCCAAAACCTTGTCCGCCACACCCCAGGTTGAGGCGATGCCGGAATTTGAGGTCGACGCCCTGACCAATCTTCGCCGGTCGCCAAACCGTTTTACCTACGCAAACCCCCTCGTCCCCCAGGGCCTATCCAAAACCGTCCAGCGCATGGGCGTCCCCAAACCCATCACCCGATGGGATCACGCGGTG
>QILX01000160.1 GCA_003232175.1 Hyphomicrobiales bacterium
CTCATATCTGAATACTCGGTACTTTTGTGTCTTGTTTGTGTTCTAAATCGTGCATTTTTTAGAGGATGGACTGCCCCGTGGCCTTCCAGTCTGCGAGGAAGGTTTGAAGGCCTTTGTCGGTTAGCGGATGGTCGGCGAGTTTTTTGATGACGTCCGGAGGGATCGTCGCCACATCGGCGCCGATCATGGCCACCATTTTGACGTGGTTAGGACTGCGGATGGAAGCTGCGAGAATTTCGGTTTTCAGGCCATCGTAATTGTCATAGATGGTGCGGATTTCCTCGATCAGCTCCAGGCCATCAAGGGCCAGGTCGTCCAGCCGGCCAATGAAGGGCGAGATATAGGCGGCCCCGGCCTTGGCGGCCAGAAGCGCCTGATTGGCGGTGAAGCACAAGGTGACGTTGACGGCGATGCCTTCGGACGACAGCGCCTTGCAGGTTTTCAGGCCATCGAGGGTGAGCGGTACCTTGACCGCGACGTTTTTTGCCAGCCTGGCCAGGACCAGACCTTCTTTGAGCATGGTTTCATGATCGGTCGCGGCCACCTCGGCACTGACCGGGCCGTTGGTTTCGGCGCAAATCTCCTGGATGACTTGTTTGAAATCGCGGCCTGATTTGGCGATCAGGGATGGATTGGTGGTTACGCCATCGATCAGCCCGGTGGCGTTAAGCTCCCGGATTTCTTCGATATTCGCCGTATCAACAAAAAACTTCATCAGCCTAAACTCCGCTTCGTAAAATCCAAACCTCAATCTCGAAGCGGAGACTTTCACGAAGGCCCGGATCACGCAACAGCGCTGGAGGAGAATTCCTTTGCGCTTGTTTTCCTCAAACTTCACGCCAACAGTGCCCTTCAATATCGAAATAAGCGTTAATGTCAGGCCCGATGACTGAAAATCCCATTTGTGTGGCGGTTCTCCTGCCTCTGGCCTTGGATGGGCCATATTCCTACCTTGTTCCCCGTGATGAGAATGAGGCTAAAAATGAGATTGTGGCCCCGCCCCCGGGCACATTTGTCATTGTGCCGCTGGGGCCGCGCCAGGTCCTTGGCGTGGTGTGGGACCGGCTGTCCGGCCCGCCGCCGGACCCCGCCCGCCTGAGGCCCATTCACAGCGTCGTCGACACCCCGCCCATGCCGGAGAATTTGCGCAAATATGTCGACTGGCTGGCTAAATACACCCTTTCCCAGCCCGGCATGGTCTTGCGTATGTCGATGCGGGTGCCCGAAGCCCTGGGGCCGGAAAAAACCGTAACCGGCTATCGGCTTGCCGGGCCACCGCCAGACCGGATGACACCGGCGCGGGCGCGGGTACTAGATGTGGCCGCCGATGGTTTTGCCCGCACCCGGCCCGAGATGGCGCAGGCCGCCCGCACCAGCGCCTCGGTGATCAATGGGCTTGCCGCCGCCGGAACCCTTGAGGTGATCGACCTTCCCGCCCTGGCGCCGTTTACCTCCTTGGGTGAAGGTAACCCCCCGAAATTGTCAGAGGCGCAGAATACCGCGGCGGAAACCCTTAAAACCCTGATTGCCGAGGGCGGCCACAAAACCGTGCTGCTCGATGGCGTGACCGGATCGGGCAAGACGGAGGTCTACCTGGAAGCGGTGGCCCGAGCCCTCCGGGACGGCCGTCAGGTGCTGATCCTCCTGCCCGAAATATCGCTGACAGCTGAGTTTCTGCGGCGATTTGAGGGCCGGTTCAACGCCCCGGCGGCGGAATGGCATTCCGCCATGCCGCGGCGCGAGCGCGAGCGGGTCTGGCGCGGGGTCGCGGCGGGCAAGGCGCAGGTGGTCATTGGCGCCCGATCGGCCCTGTGGTTGCCGTTCTGCGACCTGGGTCTCATCGTCGTCGACGAAGAACACGAAGCGGCGTTCAAGCAGGGCGACGGAGTGGTCTATCACGGGCGCGACATGGCGGTGGTGCGCGGTGCCCTGGCCGGTGCCGTGGTGGTCTTGGCCTCCGCCACTCCGTCCCTTGAAACCTTCGTCAACGCGGAGCGCGGCAAGTATGTTTCGCTGCGGCTGCATGCGCGCCACGGCGGCGCTGTCCTGCCTCGGATCGAGATCCTGGATTTACGCACCCACGGCCCCGAACGCGGCCGCTGGCTGGCGCCGGGGCTTGTCGATGCGGTGAACGCCACGGTGTCGGGCGGCGAACAGGCGCTTTTGTTTTTGAACCGCCGCGGTTATGCGCCACTGACCCTGTGCCGGAAATGCGGCTATCGTTTTGGTTGTCCGCAATGTGATGCCTGGCTGGTGGAACACCGTTTCCTGCGCCAGTTGAAGTGCCACCATTGCGGTTTTGCCGGTCCGGTGCCCCGTGCCTGTCCTGATTGCGGCGCAACTGAAAGCCTGGTGGCCTGTGGGCCCGGCGTCGAACGCATTGCCGAGGAAGTGGGGACGGTCTTCCCCGAGGCGCGGGTTCTGGTGCTGTCCAGCGATAGTCTTGGGGGCGTTGCGGCAATAAAAGACGCCATGGAGACCATCCGCCGGGGCGAGATCGACATCATCGTCGGCACCCAGATGGTGGCCAAGGGCTACCATTTTCCGAACCTGAC
>QILX01000112.1 GCA_003232175.1 Hyphomicrobiales bacterium
TCCTGGCGATTGCCGGCTTTGCAGCCATACCGGCGGAAGCGGCATCGCGCATCAAGGACCTGGCGGATATCGAGGGGGTACGGGAAAACCAACTTGTCGGCTATGGTCTCGTTGTTGGCCTCAACGGCACCGGTGACGGGCTGAACAATTCTCCTTTCACCTTGCAAAGCCTCACCGCCATGCTTGAGCGTCTGGGGGTCAATGTCCGTGATTCGAATCTTCGCACTAAAAATGTTGCAGCGGTCATGGTGACGGGAAGTCTGCCGCCCTTCGCCGCCCAGGGCACGCGCATGGACGTTACCGTCAGCGCCATGGGTGATGCTAAAAGCCTTCAGGGCGGCACCTTGCTGGTCACCCCGCTCTTAGGCGCCGATGGCGAAGTTTATGCCGTAGCGCAAGGGTCGGTGGCCATAGGCGGGTTTTCCGCCGAGGGCGACGGGGCATCAGTCACCCGCGGCGTGCCGACGGGCGGACGAATTGCCAATGGCGCGCTCATCGAACGTGAGATCATCTTCCAACTGGCCTCCATGCGCTCGTTGCGGCTTTCGCTTCGCAACCCTGATCTCACCACGGCCAAACGCATGGAAAAATCTATCAACCGCTTCTTGGGCAGCAATGCCGCCGAAGCGCTGGACCCGGCAACCGTCCGGGTCGATATGCCATCTTCATATACCAGCATCGTGACGATGCTGTCCGAAATCGAGCAATTGCTTGTTGAACCGGACCAGCCGGCAAAAGTGCTGATCGATGAAGGCTCGGGCATAATCGTCATGGGTGCCAATGTGCGCCTTAGCCAGGTTGCTATTGCCCAAGGGGCATTAACGGTGACCATTTCCGAGCAACCCCAGGTGAGCCAGCCGGCTCCATTCAGCGAGGGCCAGACGTCGGTCACGCCGAATACACAGATCGATGTCAGCGATGACAATTCCAAACAACTGGCCATTGTCGATGGCGGGGTCAGTTTGCAAAAATTGGTAAATGGTCTCAATGCGCTGGGAATTTCCCCCCGCGACATGATTGCCATTCTCCAGGCTGTCAAATCCGCCGGTGCCCTTCAGGCAGAAATCGTGGTGATGTAATGGATCCTCTATCCCTTCAATCGATGCAATCCAGCCAATTTTTTACTCTCGCCCCGCCGGTCGTAGGCGCTGACGACAGCCCGGAAGATGTTGTCAAGGCGGCGGAAGAGTTTGAATCCGTCTATCTGTCGACGGTTTTAAACACAATGTTCGCATCGATCCCGACCGATGGCCCCTTTGGCGGCGGCAAAGCTGAAGCCACTTGGCGATCATTCCTCGCCAACGAATATGCCAATGAGGTCTCCGCCAAGGGCGGTATTGGTCTTGCCGCGTCGGTGCGATCCGAACTTATCGGCCTTCAGGAGGTTGCGAACCAATGACGTCGAAAAACTCCAGATCAACTCCAGAGAACCCAAATCCAGGGGAAGTAGCGATGCCCCGATCTGATGATCGCGAGGCGGCATTAGCGCTTTGCCGGTCTCTCACCACCACAGCGACCGCGCTCATGGAGGTGATTGACAATGAGACCGCCGTAATACGGGAAGGCCGTCCTCAGGCGATAGAAGCCCTGCAAGCAGACAAAATCGAACTTTCAGCCCGATACCTGGGCGAGATGACCCGGCTGAAACGTCATGCGGATGATATTCGCGATCTGGGCAGCACCGATGTTGAAACCTTAAAGGCCCTGACTCAGGAGTTGGGGGCCAAACTTCTCGAAAATCGTGATGCCCTCGCCGATATCCTTTCCGTGTCGGAGCGCCTTATCCGCACCGCGACCATGTCCGCCATCTCCGCCCGTTCGGGCCCGGCTACTTATGGATGCGACGGCTTGGTCACCAAGCCGCCAGCCAATGCAAACGCGGCAATTTCGGTCAACCAGGCGCTCTAAATCGCCCTCGGAGCGGTTTCAGTTCGGACCAGAGCCGGCCCAATCCTCCTCCCGGCCTCCTTTTAAGGCAACAATTTTGCCATGACCGGGCGAATGAGAATACCAGTGCGTATTTTGCCCGCAATGGTCCTGGAAAATTAATGCTGTCTGGATTCACACGGTCGGCAGCACCTGCCGTCCGGACCGCACGCCCTCGGTAGGCAGTAGCCCGTCCCCGAAACACCTTCAATGCCTTGTCGATTTCTGGAGTTGCCGCGGCAATACCAGCAGTTTCCCTTAGTTTTAATTTTCATTAACCTTAATAATTCACTACTTTCACCTAGTAAAAACCTGACTAATTTTAAATATAAAGGTGCATTAACTACAATGGTAACTTCAGTTTGGAGTTTACCTCATCTTCTGAGGCCGCAACTAACATGCAAACACCCGAGAATGCGGGGAACAAATACTCAGAAGAGGTAATAAACATGTCTGATATTATTCTTTCTAGTGCGGTGCGGACCAACCTTTTGTCGTTGCAAAGGACTGCCGATCAAGCGGCCACGACCCAGAATCGTCTGGCGACAGGCCTTAAAGTGAACAGCGCCCTGGACGATCCCACGGCCTTTTTTACTGCTGCGTCTCTGAACAACCGCGCCGGCGA
>QILX01000133.1 GCA_003232175.1 Hyphomicrobiales bacterium
GTTCTCATCGACGATGGACCTTCGGTGGGCTGTGATCCCCGCCAGGCGCTGGTGCGTAAAGGTGATGGCCTTGCGTGCAACTGGTACAGCCCGCGCAACAGCCGGAGACGTGCGCCGGCGCGCGACTTTGATGCTGAGATTATCCTTGCCACGGTACCCCCGGTCAGCATTGTCGGACAATGCATCACCGGGGCCGCGCAGGTGGTGCCGGCCCTGGTTTTCCCTGAAGGCCGGACACGGCGGGCGGGTCGGCGGCCGGGTTGCGTGGGCAGCGGTGTCGTGGTCAATGGCCGAGCCTCCGGGCAGAGTGCAAATTGCTATAGATGAAGCTGGGGTCCCGGTCATGGACAGCACAATGGGGGTCAGTTAAGACTGGCGCCCACGTTTCAGGAACTATCAATGTCAACCAACCCACCGGCCATCAATGCTCCACGTGTCGTTTTGTGGCTGATTGCCGTCATGGCGGGTATCCACATCATCAGGCAGATCATACCCGATGGTACCGATATTGCCGTTTTGCGCTATTTTTCCTTTATCCCCGACCGTTTTACGTCCGATGGTTTTTCCCACTATGGCGGTTTGCCGGCGGCGCTGTGGAGCTGGATCACCTATAATTTCCTCCACGGCGGTTGGGGCCATCTCATTGTCAACGCAGTTTGGATGCTGGCATTTGGCAGCGCGGTGGCGTGGCGGGTGGGATCAAAGCGGTTCATAGCTTTTTCGCTTCTTTGCGGCGTAAGCGGTGCGCTGGTTTATCTGATATTCCGCTGGGGTGCGCCGTATCCGATGGTTGGCGCATCGGCGATGATTTCAGGGCATATGGCGGCGGCAATCCGTTTTGTGTTTCGCGATGGGGGAACGATCGGCTCGCTGGGGCGTGGTCACAGCCCGCAACGTCATGCTCCCCTGGCCACCGTTTTGGAGGTGTTTGAGGACCGCCGAAGTTTTGCTTTTGTCGCGGTTTGGGCGCTTATCAATCTTGGCCTGGGGCTAAGTGCGCTGTCCTTTGGCGGCAACGGGATCGCCTGGGAGGCTCATATCGGTGGATTTGTCGCCGGTCTGCTTCTCTTCGGTTTTTTCGATCCGCCGCCGCCGAAAAAACAATCCTATTTCCACGTGGTATAGGGCCTTGTTTGCTCAGCGATCCGTTGCTCTGGATCAGTTGGTGGAGGAAAATTCAGACAGTTGAGCCTTGCCCCGACACGGTTTCGTGATTTTTATGTTATACTAAAAGGGCTCGTGAACGATTTGAGGAGAGTCCGATGACGGTTGCAATGATCCTGTCCGCCAAAGGAAAAAAAGTTACCAGCGTCAAATTAGGCGACACCTTGACCAAGGCGGTGAGCGAATTGGCGACCCGGAAAATCGGTGCCGTCGTGGTTTGCGACGGTAATCAATCTGTCCTGGGTATACTTTCCGAACGTGACATAGTGCGGGCGATTGCCACCCAGGGCGCTTCAGCGCTGGAAAGCGCTGTGGAGGAAAGCGCTGTGGAAAAACACATGACTGCCAAGGTGATTACCTGCGGCGAGACCGCTACCGTTGATGAATGCATGTCAGCCATGACCAACGGTCGTTTCCGCCACATGCCGGTGGTCGAAAATGAGAAGCTGGTAGGCATCATCTCGATCGGCGATATCGTCAAGGCCAAAATCGCCACGGCGGTCGAGGAGGCCGAAGCGATGCGAAACTACATCACCGCTGGTTAAGGGGAATTTCGGGAGTCTTTTTCGCTGACTAAGAAAGTCTGTGCCATCCCGCTCCCCCACCCGGCCAAGAGTCTTTTCGTTGATTCAAGTCTGTGCCATCCCGCTCCCCCACCCGGCCACCCCATAGATTGTATCCTGGGGGTGGCCGGGTGGGGGAGCGGGATGGCACAGACTTAAATCAACGAAAAGACTCCCGGGCCGGTGCCGATTATCCGGCGGAATGCCGGGTGGGCGTTTCAGGCCAGCAAGGTCAGCATTTCCCTTATGCGCGGCACCATGGCGACAGCGGCGTCGTGACCTGATGTTATGGCTTCGTCGGCCTTGTCGAAATCCGTCAGCCCGATCCCGCCAACTTTGGGCGCAATGGTGATATCGGGCGGGTCGCTCGCCAGCCGGGCCCGGGCAATGCGGTCCAGGGATATGTTGAATGCGCCAAGCATGACGTTGACGACACTGGGTTCCGCTGCGCGAGTTCCAAAAATTCTGGCTTTGAATGATGACAGTAAATCGCTGCCGGTATCTTCGGGGTCGACCACCGGCGTGTCTGAATTGCCATTAAAACGCACTGAGCGATCCATAGGGTCGGGGCTCAGATTGACCGCGATCACCAGCCGGGCGCCATAGGCGCGGGCAGTTGATGTCGGGATGGGGTTCACCAGGGCGCCGTCGATCAGCAGCCGCCGTTCGTGGGGTACCGGCGGGAATATCCCCGGCAATGCATAAGAGGCGCGCATGGCCGCGGTAATGCCGCCCCGGCGCAGCCAGATTTCGTGGCCGGTGGTAAGCTCGGTGGCAATAGCGACGAAGTCCCGGTCCAGGGATTCGATTTTGAGATCGCCGAGGGAGGCCTCCAGCATCTTGGTCAGTTTTTCACCGCGGATCAGGCCGGCCCCGGAAAATGTGAGGTCGAGAAGCGTAATGAGGCGGCGGCGGGAGAGGTCACGGGCAAAAGCCTCCAGCATGTCGAGCTGCCCGGCGACCTCGCAGCCCCCGACCAGGGCGCCAATGGATGTGCCGGCGACGATCTGAGGTACGATTCCGGCCTCGGCAAGGCCTCGCAATACGCCGATATGGGCCCAGCCGCGCGCCGCGCCGCTGCCCAGCGCGATGCCGATGATTGGTGGCGATGTTTTTTGCATGGTCTTCCGCTCCTCCGCCAGCCCGGCTGCACAAGCGGCTCGGTTGCGGTTGGCGGATGGGTTAAGTCTGCCATGGACCGCTTAATCCGACGCTTCGCCTGTTTTGCAGGTACGTAAAATTCTTATAGCTGCGTCGGGTTCGGCGCATCACCATAAACCTCGTTTGGGTCAAACACTTTCCGGTCTTCGCGAAATACCAGGCGGGTCCGGGGTGTCGGCGGCGCGCCGGTCGGAACGGAGCGATAAAAACATGAGCGATAACCGACGTGGCAAGAGGCACCAGATCCCGCCACTTCGACTTTTAGCCACACCGCGTCCTGGTCGTCATCGATACGCAGATCGACGATTTTCTGAGTCAGGCCGCTGGTGGCACCTTTGTGCCAGATGGCCTGACGGGACCGGCTGAAATAATGGGCCTCGCCGGTTTGAATGGTCTTGGCGAGGGCCTGCGCATTCATATAACCGAGCATCAGGACTTCACCGCTTTTGTTGTCGGTGGTGACAACCGGCATAAGGCCCGAGCTATCGAATTTCGGCGCAAGTTCGGTTCCCTCTTCAACCTGGACGACGGTTTTGCGGGCGGCAAAATCGGGATAGGTTTTGTTCATGCTCGGCTCCACGGCCATTTAACCTGCCGCCGGGCCGCGCGCCTGGGCGACAAAGCGGGCCTGCAGTGCCGCATCGTGTTTGAAGGCGCCGGTAAACCGGGTGGTCAGGGTGGTGACATTCGGTTTGGCGACCCCGCGCATGGTCATGCAATGGTGCACGGCCTCGATCATCACCGCGACGCCCCTGGGAGCCAGCACGGTGTCGATGGTCGTGGCGATGCCGGTGGTCAGGCTTTCCTGAGCCTGTAGCCGGCGGGCGTAAATGTCGATGACGCGCACCAGTTTGGAGATGCCGACAATATTTTCCCCCGGCAGATAGGCCACATGGGCGGTGCCGATAAACGGCATCATGTGGTGCTCGCAATGGGAATGGATATCGATGCCGCGTAACATCACCACATCGTCGTAATCGTCCAGGTCCTCAAACGTGCGGGACAGAACCGCTTCTGGATCATCGGCGTATCCCGAAAAAAGCTCGCCATAAGCATCGATGACGCGTTTTGGCGTATCCACCAGCCCGGGGCGTGAAGGGTCGTCGCCAATATAGGCGATTAAGGTGCGAATGGCCTCCTCGGCGCTGTCGCGGCTTGGGCGCGGGCGCGTTTCGCCTTTCGTGCCGATGGTCTTAATGATCGCGTCCATTTGCGACTTTCGCTTTGATGTCGGGATGCCTATGTTTCAGTCTCGATATATAGCCGGTTTTTACGTATCGCAAGATGCGGGGAGGATTCGGCGACCAGAGGCACGGTGTTGCCTTTTGCCTGAAAATGTAAAGGAGCTATAAACAGCTCATGCTCAACGAAGTCTACAACAAGCGCATACTGCGCCTTGCCGCCGATATTCCCCGCACCGGACGGCTGGACAACCCTGAGGCCAGCGCCACCGCGATCAGCCGGTTGTGCGGCTCCAAGGTGACGGTTGATTTGTGTATGAAAAATGGCGTGGTGAGCGATTTTGCCCATGATGTGCGGGCCTGCGCCCTGGGTCAGGCGTCATCGTCGATCATGGCGCGGCATATTGTTGGGTCCAGCCCAGAGGAATTGCGCCAGGTGGGCGCGCTGATGCGGGCCATGCTGATGCAGGACGGTCCTCCGCCGACCGGCAAATGGGCCGACTGCGAAGTGCTTGAACCTGTCCGGGATTTCAAATCCCGCCATGCCTCGACGTTGCTGACTTTCGATGCCGTGGAGGATGCCCTGAGCCAGATCGAAGCCGGAGCGCTAGCCAAGGCAGATGCGGACGTTTCGGGTTGAGTTTGGGGAGAAAAATCGCGCGCACCGTCGTTCGCGGTTATCAGCTGACCTTCTCCGCCCTTATGGGCCGCACCTGCCGCTACCTGCCCACCTGTTCTGAATATACCGACCAGGCCATTGCCCGCCATGGTGTCTGGCCCGGCCTGTGGATGGGGCTCGCCCGGATTGGCCGCTGCCGTCCCGGTGGGGGGAATGGTTACGACCCTGCGCCCGATAACCTGCCTGTATCGGTAAAATGGTGGATGCCCTGGCGCTATGGCGACTGGCGTGGGCGCAATATCGAAATTTCTCTTGAAGATTGAGGTTTGGCATTTGTGCCGGTGGACAAAATATTCGTCCTGCCTTAGAGCCTCTTCGTAAAGCTTACCTGCCTGGTTTGCAGTGAGTGAGCATGAAGGAGACGACATGATTACGATCAGACTTCCCGATGGCGCCCCGCGCGAGCTGCCCGATGGGGCCACCGGGGCCGATCTTGCCAACTCAATTTCCAAATCACTCGCCAAGGTCGCGGTCGCCACCACCATAAATGGCGAATTGAGCGATCTTGCCGACCCGCTGCCCGATGGCGCGACTGTCGCTATTGTCCGGCGCGAAGACGATGCGGCGCTTGAGTTGATCCGCCATGATGCCGCCCATGTGATGGCCGAGGCGGTGCAGGCGCTCTACCC
>QILX01000346.1 GCA_003232175.1 Hyphomicrobiales bacterium
AGAGTTTGTTCAGTATCGCCCGGGCCCGGCGGCAGTCTTCCTTTATGGCCTGGACAAGTGCGTCCACACCGGTGAATTCGCTGTCACCGCGCAAATATTCGACAAATTCCACCGTCAGGTCCTTGCCGTATATATCACCGTCAAAATCAAACAGGTGAGTTTCAAGGATTTCGCGTTCGCCGCCAAAAACCGGGCGCGTGCCCAGATAGGCGGCGCCGTCATAGGCCCTGCCGTCGACAAAACCACGAACAGCATAACTGCCATTTGCAACGTCAACGCCTTCCTCCAATGCCATATTGGCGGTGGGAAAACCCAAAGTCCGCCCGCGTTTTTCGCCGTTGAGGAGTTGAGGACCGGGCCGGTGACCTGCCAGCGATACCCCAGCAGTGCCGCGGCGTCCCTGGGCCGCCCCGCGCCAAGCAAATTGCGGATCCGTGTCGCCGACACCGGTTCGCCCTGCCCATCAACCGAGGGTTGCAGGACATGCACACCAAAACCGATTTCCGGGCCCCGGACTTCAAGCATCGCAGCGCTGCCCTTGCGGCCATTGCCAAACCTGAAATTCCACCCGACCACAACGCCCGCGGCACCAAGGCGGGCTTTCAGAATATCGGTCATGAACCGGTCCGCCGAGGTCGCCGCAAGGGTTTTGTCAAATGGCAGAATAAAAGCAACATCAAGGCCCAGCTCTTCCAGGAGCTTAAGTTTCATCGGCTGCTGGGTCAGGCGGAAATAAGGTGTACCGGGCTGAAAGAAGCGTCGGGGATGGGGGTCAAAGAAAACCACACCTGAAGGCCCGCCAGCTTTTGCGGCTTCAGTACGGGTCAATCTGAGCACTTCCCGGTGACCCAGATGGACCCCGTCAAAATTGCCCAGGGCCAGAACTCCGCCCCGCAGGTTTTCGCCTACGCTATCTGTGCCGCGCACGACGTCCATGTTTACTCCTGACCCTTTTTACCGGCCTAATGGCGCTGTAGATTGCCTTCCGCCCAACGGCGCGCGCCTGGCCCCTGGCAGGGCGCCGGACACTATCCGCGCCGGCGATGCCGGGCAAGGTCGTTGTCTTAACCCAAATTTAGGCTGCTACCCTTAACCATATCCATGCCGCATGCGACTTTTGCGGGTGGCCCGTCGGGATAGAACTTGAAACTGACGGATTTGGGGTGAGCAATAACTTATTTTTCGACGGAGCGCGAAATGGCACTTGATCTAACAATGCCCGTACTGGTTGTCGACGATTATAAGACGATGATCCGGATCATTCGGAACCTTTTGAAACAGCTTGGATTCAGCGACATTGACGACGCTGCTGATGGCGCCGAGGCGTTGCAGAAACTGCGCGGCCGAAGCTACGGGCTGGTGATTTCGGACTGGAACATGGACCCAATGACGGGTTACGAGCTCTTAAAAGAAGTTCGTTGCGATGATACACTCAAAACCACACCGTTTATTATGGTGACGGCGGAATCAAAAACCGAAAACGTCATTGCGGCAAAAAAGGCAGGCGTAAACAACTATATCGTCAAGCCGTTCAATGCCCAGACACTGAAGACCAAAATCGACGCCGTTTTTGGCGCCTGACAAAAGGCCCGAAGATGTCAAAAAAATCCACAGCCAGCCTGGCCCTGGCGACTGATCCGGCACAGATCGACGTCATGGTCGCTCAGTTGAAGGGCAAAGGCGATGATATTGCCCTTGTCGATCTGATGGCGAGCGCCGAACATCTCGTTGAATCCATGCACACGATTTTCGGCGCCCTCGATTCGTCGATTTTCCGTGAGTTTGGCCAGATCGCCAACTCGATCACCCAGGCCCGCGACGAAATCGGACGCCTGCAGCCCAGCGATATCACGACGGACCATATCCCTTGCGCCGGCAGGGAACTCGAGGCGATAATTTCGGCAACGGAAGATGCGACCAATACGATCATGGACGCGTCTGAAAACCTACTCGAAATCGAGGCCAAGAACCTTAAAACCTATAAGGCCGCCGTCGAAGGCGAGGTGATGCGCATATTCGAGGCCTGCTCGTTTCAGGACATTACCGGCCAGAGGGTCAGTAAAGTTGTCCAGGCCCTGCAGGATATCGATGAGCGGGTCAGCCGTATTTCCGCGGCTTTTGGCACCGAAGGTGCTGAGGCAGAAAAAAGCGACCGCGAGGCCGCCCGCGACAACCGCAACCGGGACTTAATCCTCAACGGTCCGGCGCTGGCGGGTGAAGGGGTTGACCAGGGCGATGTCGACAAACTTCTCAGCGGTGACCAATCAGCTGTCGATGCGCTTTTTGACTGAATGACTTAAACCGGGCGCCGACTGGCGCGCCCGACCCCGACCCTACCAGGACAATCCAAAAACCGCCGCCACCGGAGGCTGGTTATTATCGGCGAACAGGGCGTCAAGGCGCGCCTGATCCGGGGTATCGCCATTGCTGATTATATCCTGGCGATGAATGCCATCGGCGACATAGAGCGAGGGAATACCGGCCTGCTGCGCGCCCAGGATGTCGGTCCTCAGACCATCTCCTACTGCTAAAATGTCTGATTTTTCAGTGGCATGGCCGACAATTTCACCAAGCCGTCGCATGCACAATTCATAGATCGGTGCGTGAGGTTTGCCGGAATAAACAACATTGCCGCCGAGTTTTTCATAAACCGCGGCGAGAGCGCCGGCGCAATAGACCAGCGTCGAACCTCGATGAACAACAAGGTCGGGATTGGCGCAAATCATTGTCGCCCCGCGCCTGGCGCTTATGGCCAGGGTGTCGGTGTAGTCGTCCGGCG
>QILX01000236.1 GCA_003232175.1 Hyphomicrobiales bacterium
CTCATTTTGCCGGCATTGTTGTCGAACGCTGGTTGTTCTTTGCCCAGGCGCGCCATGTTGTCATGTTGTATTACCGCGGCGATGAAGACTGACGAAAGACTCTGGACCGGCGCTGAATAACCAGGGGCGGTGCCCTAAAAGTGACGAAATACCTGTCAAAGATGTGAGGCCCGAAACCCAAAATTGTGTGTTAGGTTTCGGAGGCGCCACAGCCGCAGGCTGCGCGGTTGAAATTTTTGCAGGTTCGATTTGCACGAATACGAACATGAAATCACCCGGAGGCTGAGCCGAAAAGTCGCTCTGGCGCGCGCAGCACTGTTCTGGGAGCAACTTTGGCCGCTGGTACTGCCACCGGCGGCGATCGCGGGCGGTTTTCTGGCCCTGGGCCTGTTCGGCCTGTGGCAGGATCTGCCCCCCGTGGCCCATCTGATCGCGCTGGTTCTGGTGGTCATCAGCATCGGTTTTACCCTGGTGCCCTTTGCCCGGCTCCGCTGGCCGAGCCATGAGGCCGGGCGGAACCGGCTTGATCGTCTATCCATTTTTGCCCACCGCCCGGCGGAAAGTTTTGACGACCGGCTTGCCGGCGCGCCCGATGCCGCCCAGGCCATCATCTGGGATGCCCATCGCCGCGGCCTGATCGACAAGGTTCGCGCTCTTGCGGTTGGCGCGCCCAGGCCCAGGCTCTGGCGGCATGATCCTTATGGCTTGCGCGCAGGTGTTATCCTGTCCCTGGTTGTGGCGATGGCCTATGCAGGGCCGGACTGGTGGGTGCGTCTCTCCGGTGCGGTTACCCCCGGCGCGATTGCCCAGAGTGCTCCGATGCGGCTCGATGGCTGGATTACACCTCCCGCCTATACCGCCAGGCCACCGATATTTATCGCCGATGGCTCAAAATTCGTCGCCGAAATCGTCGCGCCCCTGAAGCCTTTGAATGTGCCTGAGATGAGCGAGCTGGTCTTGCGGGTGCATGGCGGCGACAATCTTGAGCTGACTCTTAGAAACCCGGACGGCACGCTGATCGCCGCCGAACCCTTGCAAAGCGTGACAGATGACACCGATGCCGGGGTGTCAAAGATCGCGACGGGCGATCCCGGACCCGCCAACCCGTCCAAACCCAGTGAGTTACGGTACATTCTCAACAGCGACAGCCAACTTAGCCTGAATTCCGGCGACACTCAGATTGTCTGGCAGTTCAAGGTTGTCCGTGATACCCCGCCCACCATCAGTTTTGCCGATGATGTGGAAACAACCGGCGATGAAGCGCTTAAAATAATCTACTCGGCCAAGGACGACTATGGCGTCGTCGGCGCCAGGGTGACCTTCAAGGTAGTGGCCTCCGACGAGCCCCCTCAGCTTGGCGAAGACGAAATAATCGCAATCGATCCAGATGCCCCCCGGCTGGAACTCAAAGCCCCCGATTTCGATCTGCTCCTGCCCGGCAACCGGGTTCGGGACGCAACCCGGACAGTCTACAAAGACCTCACCGCCCACCCCTGGGCCGGTCTGGATGTCGAGATGCAGCTCAGCGCCGTCGATGAAGCCGGCCAGACCGGTAAAAGCGAGTACCGCCGCATCATTCTGCCCCAACGCCGTTTCACAAATCCCCTGGCGCGCGCGGTGGTCGAGCAGCGCCGCAATCTGGTCGCCGATCCCTGGCGCCACGACCGAGTGGCCAGAGCCCTTAACGCGCTCACCATAGCGCCGGAACGCTTCAACCTGGATACCAGTGTCTATCTTGGCCTGCGCACGGCTTTTTATCGATCCTACTATCTGGCAAACACCGAACAACTCGCTGACCTGGTTGAATTTATGTGGGATATCGCCCTCAATATCGAGGATGGCGATCTTTCCCTGGCCGAGCGCGAGCTGCGCGCCGCCCAGGACGCCCTGGAGCGCGCCCTGGCGGAAGGTGCACCCCCTGAAGAGATCGACAGGCTGGTACAGGATTTACGCGAGGCCCTGAACCGGTTCATGGCGGCAATGCGCGAAGAGGCGATCCGGGAAGCGGCGCGCCAGCCGCAACAGCCCCTGGGCCCCAATCAGCGCATGCTGCAGTCCACCGACATCGACAAGATGATGGACATGATCGAGCAGTTGTCGAAGTCCGGCGCCAATGAAGCGGCGCAGCGTTTGCTCGAACAACTTCGTAATCTCCTGGAAAATCTCGAAGGCGCCCGGGCCCAGGCGGGAGAAATGTCGCCCGAACAAAACCAGATGTCTGAAACCCTGGACGAACTTAGCCGGATGCTGGGCGAACAGCAGCGCCTCATGGATGAAACCTTCCGCCAGAACGGCTCCGAAGGGCAGCAGGGACAACAAGGGCGCCAGGGCCAACAAGGTCAACCGGGCAGGCAGGGTCAGCAAGGTAGAGGGGGCCAGGGCGAGAGCGGCCAGGGCCAATCCCTTGCCGAGCGTCAGGAGGCTTTGCGCCAGCAGCTTCAGCGCCTGATGGATCAAATGGCCAATGGCGGCCTGGAGGTGCCCGGCCAGCTGCCCCGCGCCGGTTC
>QILX01000280.1 GCA_003232175.1 Hyphomicrobiales bacterium
TCAGGGTTGGCCAGCGCTTCGGAATTGGAAATCGCACGCCCGTGAACGATATCTCGAACGGCGATCTCGGTGATCTTGCCGGATTTGGTTCGCGGAATATCGGCGACTTCAAGCACCACCGCCGGCACATGGCGCGGGCTTGCCCCCTCCCGGATGCGCGACTTGATACGGGTCACCAAATCCTGATTCAGCCCATTGGGCTGCGCCAGCACCACAAACAAAACCACCCTTGTGTCGCCATCCCATTCCTGGCCGATGGCAATGGCTTCGCGTATCTCCTCAAGTTGTTCGACCTGGGCGTAAATTTCCGCCGTGCCGATCCGCACTCCGCCTGGGTTTAGTGTCGCATCTGAGCGCCCATGAATGATCAGCCCCCCTGAGGCTGTCCATTCGGCAAAGTCGCCTTGCGCCCAGATGCCGTCAAAGCGCTCGAAATAGGCGGCGCGGTAGCGGCTGCCATCGGTGTCATTCCAGAATCTCACCGGCATCGATGGGAAAGGTGTCTTGCACACAAGCTCACCCTTGCCTTCGCCCGGGCCAAGTGGCTGGCCGTCGTTTCCGAAAATGTCGACGTCCATGCCCAGAAACGGTACCTGGATTTCCCCCCGCCGCACCGGGCCAGCAGGGTTACCGCCAACAAAACATCCGCAGATATCTGTTCCTCCCGAAATAGAAGCAAGGTGCAGGTCGGGTTTGATGGCGTCATAGACAAAATCGAAACTGCCCGCAGCAAGGGGCGAGCCGGTCGAAAGAACCGATCTTAGAGTTTCGAACTCATGGTGATCGCAAGGCCGGTAACCTGATTTTTTCACCGCATCGATATATTTCGCCGATGTGCCGAAATGGGTAACGCCCGTCTCCTCAACTAGGTCAAACAGGCGCTCGGGCCCAGGATGAAATGGCGAGCCGTCATATAACACCACGATTGCGCCCGAGGCCGGTGCGCTCACCAGCCAGTTCCACATCATCCAGCCGCAGGTGGTGAAATAGAACATACGGTCGCCGGGTTTGATATCTGCCTGCAACTGATGTTCCTGGAGATGTTTAAGTAATACTCCGCCGGCTGAATGGACAATGCATTTAGGTTGGCCGGTGGTTCCGCTGGAAAACATGATGTAAAGTGGATGATCGAAGGGCACCTGCGTAAACTCGATCGAACCGGGGGGGTGGCGGTCGAGAAAATTGTCTTCAGTTATGCCTGATGGAATTTTCGCCGCCGTCGCATCGGCGTCTCCGGCGTAACCCACAACGACCGTCTTCGCCAGGCTCGGCAGCCGGGCCGCAATGTCCGCAACTTTGCCGGACGTATCGATGACCTTACCGGCATAGGTATATCCCGCACAGGCCAGAAACACCTTCGGCTCGATCTGGCCGAACCGGTCCAGCACGCCATCGACGCCGAAATCCGGCGACGCCGACGACCAGATCGCCCCCAGGGAGGCCGTGGCCAGCATGGCGCCCATGGTTTGGGGTAAATTGGGCATCATTGCCGCCACCCGGTCGCCGGAACCGACCCCTGCGGCCACTAGGCCAGCGCGGAACCTGGAAACATAAGCACGCAAATCCCCCATGGTCCATTCCGACCGGGAGCCGATTTCAGGTTGAAATATAATTGCTATGGACCTGTCATCGCCGCGCAGGACATTTTGAGCAAAATTCAATAGCGCCTGAGGAAAAAACCGCGCCCCGGGCATTTTTACGCGATCTGCAATCGACAACTCGCCACGGGTCTGGGCGATTACACCGCAATAGTCCCAAACCGCCGGCCAGAATGTTTCCGGATGATCGACCGATGCCTGATGCAGGGCCGTGTAGTCGAAACCGCGGTCTGATACGGTAATCATCCGCGTGGCGAATCGGGCTAAATTGGTACTTTGGGTTCTAGTCGTATCAGGCTGCCAAAGGATTTCCGCCATGACTGCCTTTCAAATTTACCAATCCCCACAAATCTAGTCGATTTGTACCCCCATTGACCGAAAAATGTCGCGCAATATTTGATCCGGTTAACTTTATAGGTATTGTCCTGTAATACCAATGGCACCCGCAATTGAGGCAATGTCGAAGGGACACGCCTTGCGCATTATTTTCGGCTCGATCCTGACCATTTTCGCGATCATCGTTGTCGCTGTCATCGCAATCCCGTTTTTGGTTTCCACTGATTGGATTCGGGACCAGGTCGTTATAACAATAAATGCCAAAACCGGCCGGTCTTTGACAATTGAAGGGCAAACGTCGCTTTCGGTATTCCCCAACATTTCTCTCACTGTTGGCCAAGTGGCGTTTTCCAATCCCGCGGGCCGTGATGGCGATCTCGTCCGCATGGAAAAGCTCGATGTCGGCTTGAAACTGCTGCCACTCACAAGTGGCGTTGTTGAAGTTGATCGGTTGATCTTGACCCGCCCGGTTTTCAGCCTGGAGATTGACCCGGACGGCCAGGCGAATTGGAATTTCGCCAACAACGCAGTGGCGCCATCGGGCACACCGACTGTGTCTCCAAAGG
>QILX01000259.1 GCA_003232175.1 Hyphomicrobiales bacterium
ACAAAAGGCAGCTGCCCGGCGCGCGCCTCGTCGGTGTCGAGCCAGACATGGGCCCGGTGGGACAGATTGCCGCATGGCTTGCCCTCGACAAACGGGCTGTTGGCAAATAGCGCCGTGGCGATGGGTTGAAGGGCGAGGCTGGTGCGCAGCTTCTTCACCATGTCGGCTTCGTCGCGGAAATCGAGATTCACCTGAACCGTGCAGGTGCGATACATCATATCAAGGCCCCGGCCGCCAACTTCTGGCATGTAACGTGACATGATGCCGTAACGGCCCTTGGGCATCTGGGGCACGTCCTCGCGCCGCCATTTGGGCGAAAATCCAAGGCCGAGAAAACCAAGATCGAGCCCCTCGGCGACCTCCCGCACCTGGTGCAGTCGCAGGTCTGGTGCAGATTTTCCAGCGGCGCGCCGGAGAGTTCAAGCTGCCCGCCCGGTTCAAGCGAAATGCCGCCACCGACGGCCTCAGGCGCATTCAGACCGATAATCCGGCCTTCCTCAATGATCGGCGACCAGCCGAATCGCTGCGCCAATCCATCAAGCAGCGCCCGAATGCCTTTATCCCCATCATAGGCGACCGGTGAAAAATCCGCCCGGTGAAAGCCGAATTTCTCGTGCTCGGTGCCAATACGCCAGTCACATTTGGGTTTGGATCCAGACTCCAGATACGCCGCCAGCTGTTCGCGGCTTTCAATTATCGGCAGATCGGTCTCAACTTCAGCCAAGGGATATCCTTCCCGGTGGGGCTCGGCCATTGCTTAAGCCAACAGTTGCCGATATGGGCTCCAGTTCAATATTAGGCGACCATGCCGCCGATACAAGCACATTGATTGAATGCCCGGCACCGGGCATGGCTGGATTTTCGCTGGTTTGGCGGCTAGAGCATGTAAATACGGTTCCCAAATTAACCTCGGTTCAAGATGATTCCGCCACGTTCAGGGTCAACCCCGCCAGCCGATGCCGTCGACGGTCATTGGGTTGACCGCGTCCTGCCGGGCTGGGCAAAACCATATGCCCGGCTTGCCCGGTACGACCGGCCCATCGGCAACTGGCTGCTGTTATGGCCGTGTCTTTGGGGGGTTGCCCTGGCTTCTGCGGCACAAGGGGCCCTGGCGGACTGGCGGCTGGTCCTGGCGTTTAGCATCGGCGCTGTTGCCATGCGCGGCGCCGGCTGCACCTTTAACGACATTATCGACCGTAATATCGATGGCCAAGTGAAGCGGACCGCGGGCCGGCCATTGCCGAGCGGCCAGGTCAGCCTCGCCGCGGCCTGGGGATTTTTGGTAGCCCAGTCCCTGATCGGTCTTGTCGTGCTGCTTCAGTTCAACCGTTTCACCATCATACTGGGGTTAGGCTCGCTGGTCCTGGTGGCCATCTACCCGTTCATGAAACGCTTTACCCACTGGCCGCAGATTTTCCTTGGCCTTGCCTATAGCTGGGGGGCACTGATGGGCTGGAGCGCTGTGGCCAGCAGTCTCGCCAGCCCGGCGGTTCTGCTCTTTCTGGCCGGAATTTTCTGGACCCTTGGGTATGACACGATCTACGCCCATCAAGACAAGCATGACGATGTGCGGATCGGGGTTAAATCGACCGCGCTCAGGTTTGGAGCCGACGGACGCCGCTGGGTGGCGGGATTTTATACAAGTTTTGCCGTTATTGCCGGTGTGGCGTTTCTGGTCGCCGGGGTTGGTTGGCCCGCCTATGCCGGTCTTGCCGCAGCCGGGGGCCATCTGGGCTGGCAGATCGTCAGACTGGACATCGATGACCGCGATGGCTGCCTAATGCTTTTCCGCGCCAACCGCGATACCGGCGCATTGCTGTTCGCCGGACTGGTCGCCGCGGGAGGTTTTTTCGTTGATTAAGTCTGTGCCATCCCGCTCCCCCACCCAGCCACCCCCAGGATACAATCTATGGGGTGGCCGGGTGGGGGAGCGGGATGGCGTGAGACTTATTCAACGAAAAACCCCGCCAGCGGCAATTCAAAACCCAATCTGCCAGTGTCCGTAAAGACAACCACGCTGGTCCGGGTTATAGATGATTCACATATCCTGAAATTTCACAGCGCTTCGAACATGAACAAAAAGAAAAACAGTGAGCTTCTGGCCATTGCTCAAGCCGCCCTTGACCTCGCCCGCCGGTTTGGCGCCGATGCCGCCGATGTCGATGTCGTCGACAGCCGGTCGGTATCGGCCACCTCGCGCCTTGGGAAAATCGAGGATGTGAGCCGGGCCGAGGGGCAGGATCTAGCCTTACGGGTCTTCGTCGGCCGGTCCAGCGCAGTGGTTTCCACCAATGATATGTCCCCGGCAACTCTGGACACCCTGGCCGAACGCGCCGTCGCCATGGCGCGCCTTGCCCCGGCGGACGAATTTTCCGGTCTTGCCGATGAGCCCCTGCTTGCGACCTCGTGGCCCGATCTTGACCTCTATGACCCCGCCAGCCCCGATGCGGACGCCCTTTTTGCCCTCGCCCTTGAGGCCGAGGACGCCGGCCGCGGCGTCAAGGGCATCGACAATTCACTTGGCGCGTCGGCGGGGGCGTCCCACACTTTGGCGGTACTGGCCACCAGCGAAGGCTTTTCTGGCGCCTTTCAGGGCTCGCGGTTTTCCGTTTCAGCCGGGATGATCAGCGGGACCGGAGCGGCCATGGAAAATGACTATGCCTACTGCTCCACCCGTCATCTGGCTGATATGCAGCCCGCCGCCACGGTGGGGCTTGAAGCGGGCGTCCGGGCGGCGAAACGGCAGGGCCCGAAAAAACCCGC
>QILX01000095.1 GCA_003232175.1 Hyphomicrobiales bacterium
GCTTTTGCCTGATACCGCACCGTTTCCACCTCCAGGGGGCGGCCTTTGGCATCGGCCTTGGTTACTCGACGCCCATCGGCTAGAAACCGGGTTTTTTTGCCCTTGCGAGTACGGGTCCAGCCCTCAAGGGTACCGTCGGCGGCATAGATATAATCGTCGGCCCAATCGCGAACCGGGAACAACAACGGGTCGACGCGGCGCTTGTTGCGCTCCGGATCGTTGTAGGCAATACGGCTGATGCGGCCATTTTCATAAATCCGGCGCTGATTAGGCGGAAACACCACGGAGATGAAGGCCGGCGCCGAGAGGTTGGCGCCATTATCGGCAAAAACGCCGATATCGACCCGGTCGGTAGAAATATCCGGTGCACCGGTGCTGGGCCTTCGCTCATGCCAGGGGATGATGATTTCGGCGCGGGCGCCGGTTTCATCCAGCGGGCGGATGGTGATGCGCGAAACATCACCGGAAAGTACTGACCAGCGGAAGGTCAGCGGGCGGCCATTAGGGTCCTTGGTGGCCTGGGCGGACACCACCATGCGTTTTGTCCCCCCGCTTCCGCGCATGATGCGGCCGATGGCGCTGGGGGTGTTCAGGAATATTTCTCCGACATTTGGCGGCGTGAAAATTTCCACGTCCCTTAGCGGCTGGCTTTCCTCAACCACACCAAGACGCACCACCGGGGGTACCTCCTTTAAGGCAAGCCCATTAGCCAAAAAGGCCATTTTGACCAAGTCAACGCGGGAACCGTCAAAAGCTGTTGGATGGGCCTTGGCGCTGAGATAATCCTTGTCAGTTTCGATACCGGAAAGCCCGCGCCGGAAAATCATCTGGACTGTCGGATTAATCAGGCGGGCGGAACGCAGCGCGTTTTTGACCCTGGGGCGGAAGGCGGCAAGTATGGTGCTAATCGCCTGCAGGATTGGTCTGTCGGAACCGGATTTACCCTTGGAAATCAACATATAGGGTGTATTGATCGGCAGCATGTCACCATTTGTCGGGCCAAAATCCATCACCGCCGGGTAGACGTAGAGGTGGTTGTTGGCCGCCTGCAGAACCGTATCGGTGGCCGCCTTGGGTGTTGTCAGGGCCAGACGCGGCAGGCTGCGCCACAGTTTACCTGAATTGACCGCGGTCGAAGAGTTGCCAAAGGTTATGGCATTGAAAAAGATGTGGGTATTGAGCCCGTAATCAATACCGGCATCGCTCGCGCATTTGCTGTATTCGACCTGAGTGACCTGCGGCCATTCCTTTTTGGAAAGCCTTGAATGGCCCCTATCGCGATTGTCATAAAGATCGCCATGGTTTCCCGCCGCTTTTCCGGCGTTGAGCCAGCCGTTCAGAATTCTTGCCAACTGATCCTCGCCATTGCGCACCTTTCCCGACGGAGCAGTTTTGGGGAAATTGAAAAATGCAAACAGCCGGTTTTGCGTGTCGACAAACTGGGTGTTTCCAGCAGTGACAAAAGCGCTGCCATCAGACACTTGCCCGGGCGTCAAAGCCCGTTTGAACGCTTCGGCGTTGATCCGCGTGGCCGCCAGCAGCAGGGTAAATCGATCATTGCCCTTAAAGGCGGCAAAGTCGGCATCGCGTTGCATCAGGGCAAGTTTGGCAAATCCTTTGTCCACAGCGACAGTCAGATTGTCCAAGGCGTCGTCAATGCGCCCCTGCCGGGCCTGGGCCGCAGCGAGATTGTAGTCGACATCGGCCCAGTCAGGAAATTTCACCGACAATTCGTAAAGAAACTTTTCGGCCTCCCCAAAACGGCCTTGTTGGAAAAGGGGCACCAGGGGAAGCTGTGCAGCCACGCGAGCTTGATTAACCGCCGGGGCCTGAAAAACATCACAATTCAGCGACGCGATGCCATTGGTTTGGGCCGTGGCCGGCAATATCTGGCCAAGTGTAGCAGCTGCTAGGCAACCAACTAATGAGAAAGTAAGACCACGAGACATGGACCACTCCAAATAAATTTGCGCCGTTTGAGTTGGACCGGGAGGTTAGGATAGCATCTGATGCGGAGCCAGTCGCATTTTGTGCTGAAAATATGGACTGCCACCAAAAGCTCCCGGAGGAAAACATGCGGATTACGGTAATTCAGACAAATTCCAGGAGCGATACGCCCGCAAATCTACATGAGATGCGCCAGCTCGTGGGCGAGGCGGTTGCGGCCGACCGCCCCGATCTGGTGGTCCTTCCCGAGATGGTGGCATTCATGGGTGGGAGTATCGAAGACCGGCGAAGATCGGCGGAAGAAATCCCGGGCGGCATGGTCTACACAGCCCTGGCGGAATTGGCTCTTGAACATGGAATTTTTCTCCACGGCGGCAGTTTCTATGAGGCTGCGCCAGGATCCGATCTTGTTTACAATACCACTGTGGTTTTTGGCCGCAGTGGAGTTGAGATAGCGCGTTACCGCAAAATCCACCTCTTCGACGTCACCACCCCGGGGGGGCAATCTTACCGGGAGTCAGATGTGGTGGGGCGTGGACGTAAAATTTGGCTGTTCGATCTGTTATGATATCCGTTTTGCCGAGCTCTACCGCCAGCTTGCCGACGCCGGATCGCGGGTCATCGTTGTGCCCGCTGCCTTTACGCTTCAGACCGGCAAAGACCACTGGGAGGTGCTGTTGCGCGCCCGTGCCATCGAGACCCAGACTTTTATTGTCGCAGCCGCCCAGACCGGATCGTTCGAGCAGCCAGATGGCATTCGCACCACCTGGGGCCACTCGATGATTGTTGACCCATGGGGATGCATACTGGCTCAGGCCGCCGATGGTGTCGGTTGGGCGACGGCGCGGCTGGATTTTGATCGCCAGGACCGAATCCGGGCTAACCTGCCGGTGCACCAGCACCATGTGCTTTGAGCCCAGGTGGAGCAATTGACCGCCAAGACGGTCAGTATTTGTGCCAGAACCGAAGATAAGAGGCGGAATAGATCATTGAAAACTGGCGGATCGATTGCAATCAAAACCGACCTCACAGTTCGCTGAACCATCAATACGTGGAGGGAATAAATATTGCAGATTAGCTGCGACGATCGAAACAAGAAAATAGTAAATAATACTCGATCCATAATATGTTACTATAATTTAATTAATAGAAAAAATAATAATACTCCATATATTGTAGTAAAATAAATTATCTGATTTCGCAATATGATCATTTATCTGATAACTATGGTGTTTAAATCTATCAAGGAATTTTGAGTTGGTATTGATTTACACAATCCCCATACTAGAATACGGAGTTCTCATTTCTTGGAGCGCTTAATGGAAAACCTAACTATCTCAAAAGCAGCCCGACAGGCTGGTGTCGGCGTGGAAACCGTTCGTTTTTATGAGCGCAAAGGATTGATTGAACAACCTCTGAAACCCAGTGACGGGGGATTTCGAACCTATACAAATGAAGTCGTTCAACAAATCCTTTTCATCCGACATGCACAGGAATTGGGTTTTTCATTGCGGGAAATCGAAGAATTACTGGGCCTTAGAGCAGACCCGAACAGCGATTGTGCAGATGTGCGCGAACGCGCAAGTGAGAAATTAATTGAGGTTGAGAGAAAAATTGCCCAACTGAAAAAGATGGGGACAGCTTTAACTAAGGTAATCGAAGCCTGCCCGTCTCACGGGGCATTGGATG
>QILX01000006.1 GCA_003232175.1 Hyphomicrobiales bacterium
GCCCGTCGCCGGTCGAGGCGAAAATCATCCGCCTTGCTTCGCAAGCGCAATTCACGCCGCCGGTGATTTACAGCCTCGATGAGCGCTCCCGCCTGGTGTTCATGGTCGAGGCCCGGCCTCTGGGGCCAGCTACGGGGCTGATGCCCGGCCAGCCGGTTGATGTCAGGCGGGCGCCATGATGTCCGCCAGGGCCCGGGCACCCAGCGACGCGCCGGCGATCGAGGTGGCCGGCCTCACCAAGATTTACGCGGGCCGCAAGGTGGTGGACGGCTTTGACATGTCAGTACCCAAGGGCGCGATTTACGGATTTCTGGGCCCCAATGGCAGCGGCAAGACCACGACCATCCGCATGATGTGCGGTCTTTTGACCCCTGATGGTGGCACCGGCTTTGGCCTTGATATCTCGACCCAGGCCCAGGCGATCAAGGAACGGGTGGGCTACATGACCCAGCGGTTTTCGCTCTATGAGGATCTGACGATTGCTGAAAATCTGGATTTCATGGCCCGCATGTACCGGCTGCCGCGCCGGCGGGCGCGGGTCGATGAAGCGCTGGAAAATCTGGGTCTTGCCGACCGTGCCGGGCAGCTGGCCGGATCGCTTTCGGGAGGGTGGAAGCAGCGCCTGGCGCTCGCCGCCTGCCTCATTCACGATCCTGAGCTGTTATTGCTCGACGAGCCGACAGCCGGGGTCGACCCTAAGGCGCGTCGGGATTTCTGGGACGAAATCCGCCGGCTGTCGGCGCGTGGCGTCACCGTGCTGGTCTCGACCCATTATATGGATGAGGCGGTGCAATGCGATTTCATTGCCTATATCGCCTATGGCAAAAAGCTGATCGACGGCGCCGCCGCTGACATTCCCGGAACGGTCGGGCTATACACCTGGCGTATTGAAGGGCCGGGCCTTGCTGATCTTGCCCAAAAGCTTGCGAGCGCACCCGGCGTTGAGCAGGTGGCGCGCTTTGGTACCGCCCTTCACATCTCTGGAACCGACAGAGCCGCTCTGGCCGATGTCGCCAAAACCCATGGGTCCGGGCCGTGGCGCTGGCAGGAAGGCGAGGCCGGCCTGGAAGAGATATTCATTCACCTGATGGCCAAGTCCGACGACAATTATTCCTCGAACGATAACCTGAAGACGTCCTGATCATGGCGTTTTCCCTGGATCGTTTCGGTGCCATTCTGGTGAAGGAATTCATTCAGATGCGGCGTGACCGCATGACCTTCGCGATGATGATCGCCATCCCAATTGTCCAGCTCATTTTGTTTGGTTTTGCCATAAATTCGGACCCCAAACATCTGCCGACCTATGTCGAATTGGGTGATAACGGGCCGGTCACACGGGCGCTGCTGTCGTCGATGGCGAACTCGGCCTATTTTGATTTTCGCGGGCAAATTGCGGATGAAGACGCTACGGAACGGGCCTTCCGCCTGGGGGAGGCGCAGTTCGTCGTTGTCATCCCGCCGAATTTTGAACGCGATGTGGTGCGGGGCCGGCGGCCAAGTGTTCTGCTGGCAGCGGATGCCTCGGACCCCGCGGCGACGGGGGGCGCGGTGGCGGCGCTTTCGGGCATTGTCGATGTTGTATTGCGCGATCTGGCGGTTGGGCCTTTGTCGGTGCTCGCCGCAACGCCGCCGGCTTTTGATATTGTGGTTCAGCGCCACTACAACCCCGCCGGGGTCACCAGCTACAATATCGTGCCCGGCCTTCTGGCGATCATCTTATCCATGACCATGGTGATGATCACCGCCATTGCCATCGTCCGCGAGCTGGAGCGCGGCACCATGGAGGCGCTGATCGCCACGCCGGGGCGGCCCGGCGAGGTGATGCTTGGCAAGATCTTGCCCTATGTTCTGGTGGGGTATGTGCAAACCTTGGTGTTCCTGGTTCTGGCGCGGGGTATTTTCGGTGTGCCGGTCACCGGCTCGCTGTGGGCGTTTTTTGTCGGGCTCAACCTTTTCATCATTGTCAATCTGGCCCTGGGTTTTTTGTTTTCCACCGTGGCGCGCAACCAGATGCAGGCGATGCAGATGTCGTTTTTCTACATCCTGCCATCGATCCTTCTCTCGGGCTTCATGTTCCCCTTTGCCGGCATGCCGGGCTGGGCACAAACTATCGGTTCGGCAATCCCGGCAACGCATTTCATACGCATTGTCCGCAAAGTCATGCTGAAGGGCGGCACCATGGCGGACATAACCCCGGACCTGGGCGCGCTGTCGTTGACCATGGCGGCCATTACCGTCGTAGCCATGGCGCGCTATCGCCAGACCCTGGATTGAGCCACTGCTACCATCTGCTTTTTTGTGTTTCAGCAACGATGGGTCTGATCTTGACGAAGAATCAATACTGCTCAGCTTTTGAAAATCATTTCCTTTGATGCCAGTACCGCGCCGCCGGTAATCAGCACCGCTGCTGCGGCCACAACCCAGGTGAGCGGTGCGAAACCAAAGCCGATCAGCACCGCTGTCGAGAGCAGGGGCGCGGCGTAAGACACAGCGCCGAGCACCTGAATGTCGCCATGTTTGACGCCGATATCCCAGGTGTAAAACGCCAACCCGACTGGCCCGATACCAAGGGCCGCCACCGCCAGCCATTCGCTGGCATTGCCCGGCCACACGGTCTGTTCAAGCGCCAGATGGGCCAGGGCGCTCAAACCCGCCGTCCCCAGGCAAAACCCGGCCACGACTTGCGTTGGCACTTTGGTAAAACGCCGCGACAGCACCGAATAGCCCGACCACAGAAAGGCGCAGATCAGCGCCGCGCCATAGCC
>QILX01000053.1 GCA_003232175.1 Hyphomicrobiales bacterium
TGACCATGGCGGTGGTCGAACCGATGATCCGCCAGGCGGGAATCGACATCATCTGGTTTGGCATTTTTATCGTCGTGGTGATCGAGATGGCGCAGATTACCCCTCCGATCGGCTTTAACCTTTTTGTGCTTCAGGGCATGACTTCCCACGAGATGAATTTCATCGCCCGCGCCGCTATCCCGATGTTCGGCATCATGGTGCTGATGGTTTTTGTGCTGATATTTGTGCCCGAGCTTGCGACTTATCTGCCGGAGAATATGTCACGGCGTCCTGGCGGGTAAAATCTCCGGGCTACGATAGTAAGTAGGTGTTGCAGGCCTGCCCCACTGGCTGACAATTCGACCACATCGGCATGTGAATACGCTGATGTGATCTTGTTCCTATGGACACCTCGTTAACTAATAGCTAGTTCTGATTCTGGGATTTTATCGAATTAACGGGGGCTACCATGATTTTGCGCCAGCAATTTATTGCCGCATTTGCGGTTTTGTTCTCTTTTACCTTGTTCGCGGGCACAGCACCGGCAGTTGCGTTTGACTTTTTCGGTGGCGGCGGCGGCAGTGCCACGCGGGCAAATGTGACGTTCAAGGAAAATTACAAACCCGGTACGATCGTCGTCAAGACCAAGGAACGGAAGCTATATCTGGTCCAAAAAGGCGGCAAAGCCATCATGTATCGGGTTGGCGTTGGCCGGCCGGGCTTTGAATGGTCGGGCAAAAACCGGATTTCCCGCAAAGCCAAATGGCCGGGATGGACACCGCCTGCCGCCATGCGCAAGCGCGAGCCCTGGCTTCCGGCCTATATGAAGGGCGGCATCGACAACCCGCTTGGCGCCCGGGCGCTCTATATCGGCTCGACCCTTTATCGTCTGCACGGCACCAACAAGCGCGAATCCATCGGCAAGGCGGTCTCCGCCGGCTGCATCCGCCTGATGAATGCGGATATTGAAGATTTATATGATCGCGTCAAAGTGGGAGCCCGGATCGTCGTTCTCTGATCCGGTCTCGTCAGTCATAATTGAGCCGCGGGAGAAATCTCGCGGCTCATTTTCGTTTTGGGGCTCTTTTTCATTTTGAGCCAGGGCGGCAATTGCTACACTCGCTCAAGATGAAACCGCCGGAGTCTCTGATGGGCTTGTTATCCCGCAATACCACCACTTTCGCCGGTATCATATTCGGCGCCATGGTTTTATCTGCTTGCCAGACCGGTGGTGTTTTGCTGCCCGGTCCGGGATCGATTGTCGGCCCGGTATCGGTCGCCAACGCGGCGGGCAACGCAAAAGTGCTGCGTTACGATGCCGAGGCAGCCCGGCTGATCAATGCCTATCGGTCCTCTCGGGGCGTGGGTCCGGTTCGCGTTGATGCGACACTGACAAAAACCGCAGCAGCGCACGCTCTAGATCTGGCCCGCAGCGGGCTTACCGGACACATCGGCTCAGACGGTTCGGACCCGGCAACGCGCGCCAGCCGCAACGGCTACAAGTTTTTCACCCTCGGCGAAAACGCCTCAGCCGGCCGCACATCGCTTGCCGATGTCATTGCCGCCTGGATCAAAAGCCCCAGACACCAGCCCAATATGGTCCTCAACCCGGCTGAGGATTTCGGGCTTGCCCATATTGTGGCGCCGGGCTCCAGATATCGCGACTACTGGATTTTGATGATTGGCCAACGCCGTAAAGCGGGCGGCGGCGGATTGTCCGGCGGCCAGCTCAACAATGGATTTACCGGCGGCTTTTCCGGCCCCCGGGTGACACGCTGAGAGCTTGCCGGGGGGGCTCCACGCCCATAGGATCATTACAATTCCAATCCACCGACTGACCGATTTTTAAGCCCATGTCCACACCGCCAACCCCATATGATCATGCGATAAGGTCTTTTGCCTGGGACATCCCGGTGAAATACAACATCGGCGTCGATATCGCCGACAGATGGGCCCGGACCGATCGTATCGCCCTCATCGTCAAGACCAAGGACGGCGAGGTGCGCGAAATATCCTTCAAAGAGCTGACGCTGGCGTCAAACCGCCTCGCCAACGCCCTGGTGGCTCACGGGCTTGGCGCGGGCGACCGCATCGGCCTTTTGCTGCCCCAGTGCCCGCAAACCGCTATCAGCCATATCGCGGCCTACAAGATTGGCGCCATCGCCGTGCCGCTGGCATCCCTCTTCGGCGTTGATGCGCTGCACTACCGGCTGACCGACAGCGGCGCCAAAATCGTCATTACCGATCTCGCGGGGGCGGAAAAAATCGCGCCGATCGCCGACCGGCTGCCCCATCTTGCCATGGTCATCGTTGTTGAAGGCGGCGGCGGCACCGACTTTGACAAGCTGCTTGAAAGCGGCACCGACAGGTTTAACGCCGCCGACACCGGGCCAGACGATCCCGCCGTCATGGTCTACACCTCGGGCACCACCGGGCCGCCAAAAGGTGCCCTGCATGGCCACCGTGTGCTACTTGGCCACCTGCCCGGACCCATGACGGTTTTCCGAAGGCCGGTGACGTCATGTGGACACCGGCGGACTGGGCCTGGGCCGGCGGGCTTTTCAACATTCTGTTGCCGTCCTTGCATTTCGGCCTACCGGTGGTGGTGCATGATTTTCGCAAATTCGACCCCGAGGCGGCCTTCGATCTGATGGCCGAATGCGGGGTGCGCAATGCTTTTGTTCCGCCAACGGCACTCAAGATGATGCGGACCGTGGCCCGCCCCGCCAAGGGCCGAGACCTCAATCTGCGCACCATCGCTTCGGGCGGCGAGACCCTTGGCGGCGAGGTTTACGATTGGGGGAAGACCGAACTCGGTCTCACCATCAACGAGTTCTACGGCCAGACCGAATGTAATATCGTCGTAGGATCGGCGGCGTCTCTGGGGGTTTCGAAACGCGGCTCCATCGGCAAACCGGTACCCGGCCATGAGGTTGGCATTATCGATGGCGACGGTAGAAAGGTTGCGCCCGGAGCCTCCGGCCAGATCGCCATCCGCCGCCCCGACCCGGTGATGTTCCTGGGCTATTGGCGGCAGCCCGAGGCCACGGCGGAAAAGT
>QILX01000308.1 GCA_003232175.1 Hyphomicrobiales bacterium
GGGCCAGAAGGGTGAAGGTCGCGGGCAGAAGTTCGAAGATCACCGGGCGGTATTTCAGCTTGGCCCGCAGGCGGCCTATGGCGGTGGCGAGGATCCGCCGATGATCCTGGGCCATTTCCCGGCCCAAGGCCAATTGGGGGACCGTGGGGCCGCCGGAGCTGGGGGGAACGTCCCCGGCCGGGCCGGAGTTAAGGTCCCCGGTATCCCGGACCGCCTCGGCGATCAGGCCGGCTTCGTATAGCAGCTCATAGCGTTCAAGCACCCGCTCCTCGTCCCAGTCCGACCCCTCGCGCCCGAACCATACCCGCACCCGGTCGGCGCGGCTGAGGGGAAGACAGCTTCTCGTCGTCCCCCGCCGCTGCCCAGGCCAACAGCGCCGGTGTGATCACGGCGTCAAGAATGGGCGGGCGACCGATGCGCCAGTCCTCCCAGGGGAAATAGGTATACCAGCTGCGCCAGCGCGCGGGCGCGGCGGAAATCTCATTGTCCCCGGGGCCAGCCAGGGCGGTCTGGGTAAGTGCCAGATACCCAACGGAAACAGCAAATGGTCCCTGGTCGCCGGGCTGGGGGTGCCGCCCGCGATCGCCGAAGGTGTAAAGCTGCTCGACATAGCCCAGATCAAGCCCGGTCTGGGAGGTCACCCAGTTGCGCAAACCCATCTCCATGGTGCGATGGCTGATCGGATCAAATGGCCCCGAAGGCAGCAGATCCGGGGCGTTGGCGTCTTCAACCACCAAAATGAGCGGCGTCGTTTCGCGCACCGCGACAATGGCGGCGTTGAGGCCGACTTCAATTTCCGCCCCAAGGGCCATCAGCCCGCTTCCAGGATGGCGGGCAGGCGGAAGGGCTGCCCTGTGGCCTGCCATTGCCCATCTCCAAGCGCCTCGATGGCGCCAACCATGCGGCCCTTGCGGCCCAGCACGGTGTCGGCGAGGCCGACAAGCCGCAAATTGGGCCTGGCAAAGGGGGCGGCGGCGCGCAACGTCTCTGCGGCTTGAGTTTCGGTTGCGTTTTTATTCAATGCGCACAGGGCGATATAGGCCGTGGCAGTGGAGCGGCTGATACCGGCCCAGCAGTGGATAAGCAGATTCTGCTCTCCTCCTGTGGCGTTGGCAGCCCAGTCCTTGGTGAAATCGACAATCTGTTCGATGTGGTGGGCCTCGGCCATAACCAGCCCCTCGCCGGGCTCGACAATATCGTTGACGATTACCCGTAAATGCCGATGCCGTTCGATCCCCGGCCAGGGGTCGATCATGTCACGGGGCCCCATGACCGATAAAAGGTGGGTGGCGGCACCGCTTAAAAGGGTGCGTTCAATGACGGGCAGGGGGCAGACATGGATGAACATGGGAAAAACCTTACAGCCGCGCCAGTAGATCGCCAAAGCGGGCCAGATATATGGTCTGAATATCCGGCGGGCTTTGCGGGATAAGAACAGGCGCGCCGCCGGCAAGGTCCACGGGCAGGCCAAACAGTTTTGCCGCCTCGCCCCGATTAAACCCCGCCAGTTGCGTGGCTTCAAAATACGCCGCCGATTTGTCCGCCGCCTTGATGGCATTGGCGATGGATTTGGGCGGTTCCGCCGGCAGGCCGAAGCGCAAATGGATCGCGGCCAGAAGCGCCAATTCGAAGGTTTTGTAGTCCAGCCCTATGGCGGCTTTGAAGGGGCTGATCAGATCGCCGATTACATATTCGGCGCCATCGTGCAAAAGCGCCGTGAGCTGCCATTTGACCGGCCATTGAGAGTGAGTTTGCCGGGTGATGTCTTCGACCAGGAGCGAGTGCTGAGCCACCGAAAAGGCGTAAGCGCCGGTGGTCTGCCCGTTCCAGCGCGCCATGCGGGCCAGGCCATGGGCGATATCCTCAATTTCAACATCGAGCGGCGAGGGGTTGAGCAGATCAAGCCGTCTGCCGGACAACATGCGCTGCCAGGCACGTGGCGGTTTGGCGGGCGCCATTTTGGTCACTGGCCCCGGCGGGCGAGGGCGGCGCATTCCGCGTGGCGGAAACATGCCGTCTGGTGGTCGTTGACCATGCCGACGGCCTGCATGAAGGCGTAAACGATAGTGGGGCCGCAGAACTTGAAGCCGCGTTTTTTCAGGTCCTTGGAGAGCGCCTGGGAGATATCGGTCTCAGCGGGTGCGTTTTTCCAGTTGGCATGAGCGTTCTGCACCGGCTCGCCATCGACAAACCCCCAAAGATATTGGGAGAAACCCGGCCCCGCTTCCTGGATGTCGAGCCACACTTTGGCATTGCCGATGGTGGCGTTGATCTTGGCCCGGTTGCGGACAATGCCGGTATCGCCCATCAGCCTTTCGACATCGGTTTGGCTGAACCGGGCGATTTTTTCAGGGTCAAAACCGGCGAAAGCGGCGCGAAACGTCTCGCGCTTGCGTAAAATCGTGATCCAGGAGAGCCCGGCCTGAAACCCGTCGAGTATAAGTTTTTCGAACAAGGCCCGGTCGTCATAGTCCGGCACGCCCCATTCCTCGTCGTGATAGGCGACGTAAAACGGGTCGGTGCCGGGCCAGCCGCAGCGGCCTTGGCCAACATCATGGGTCGGATCGCTCATTATTCGTCCCCTTGACGGTGATCGGGTTGGGCCCAGGATTGCATTTTCGGCCACAGCTGAGTTTTACCGCAAAGGCTGATGCGGTCAAGACGCAAAAGCGCCAGCACTTGGGCGCCAGCGGCGGATCCGGTAACGCCGACGGCCCGGTCATCAGCGGTAATTTGTGCCCCGGCCTCCGGGGCTTCCCCGTCGATGCGGCAGCTTAAGTAACGTTTGCGCGCCGACCCCCGGTGATGCATGCGGCTCACCACCTCCTGGCCGACATAACAGCCCTTGCTCAGATTGACGCCATGAAGAGAATCGAAATTGGCCTCGTGGGGAAATACCTCGCCGGTGGCAAAATCACGCCAGCTCTCCGCTATGCCAAGATCGATGCGCGTCCGGTCGTAAAGCCCGGTGCCGTCCGCAAGCCCCGCGTCCCCACCGGCGACAAGCCGCCGCGCCCCCAGGGCGGCAAGGCGCGGGTCCGCCGGGCTCGCGCCGGGGTCCGGATCGACCAGGACAGTGAAATCACCGCTGACATCGGCGATTTCGACCTGCGAGCGCAATTTATAAAACCCCAGACGTTTGATCAGCGCCCCCGTTGCCTCGGCGGGCAGGTCGATCAGATAGGTATCACCTTGCCGGTGGACGATAAAATCGAAGAGAATTTTCCCTTGCGGGGTCAAAAGGGCGCCAAAGGCGGTGCCGCCGACCGCCAGCTGCTCGATATCCGCCGTCACCAGCCCTTGCAGAAAATCCGCCGCATCGTCGCCCGAAACCGCTACGACGCCGCGGCGCCCAAGCCGTGCTTCTGCCATTATCCACCCTCCACCATTGCACCACGGCATAGAAATACGTATGGCGGGGCGGTC
>QILX01000180.1 GCA_003232175.1 Hyphomicrobiales bacterium
CCGGTACGGAATTTCAATTGGCGGTCTGGGCCGCTTTGCGGCGCATTCCCTTTGGCCAAACGACAACCTATGGCAATCTGGCCCGAGCAATTGGCCGTCCCAGGGCGGTCCGGGCCGTCGGGGCGGCCAATGGCGCCAATCACCTGCCGATTGTTATTCCCTGCCACCGGGTGATCGGCGCGGACGGCACGCTCACCGGCTTTGGCGGCGGCACCGATACCAAACGCGATCTGCTTGAACTTGAGGGCGCATGGCCGGCGGCTGCCGTTCAAACGGATCTGTTTGTCCTGTAATGAGAGACAGGGGGTTGCCAGGCCGGATCTAAATCGTCTCGCCGGCGGCCTGTTCCTGGAACTGCAGCCTGCAGAGCCTGGCATAAAGGCCGTCTTGCGCGAACAGATCGTCGTGATTTCCGGTTTCGACGATTTTTCCGTCCTTTAGAACATAAATACGGTCGGCATCACGCACCGTGGACAGACGATGGGCGATAACCAGCGTGGTGCGGCCGCGCTTCAGCGTTTCAAGGGCGGCCTGGACCTGTCTTTCAGACACAGAATCCAGCGAGCTTGTCGCTTCGTCCAGCAGCAGGATCGGGGCGTCCTTGAGGATGGCGCGGGCAAGGGATATTCGCTGACGCTCACCGCCGGACAACCGACCGCCCCGGTCACCGACCTGGGTCTCGTAGCCGTTGGGCAGTGCAGTTATGAAATCGTGGGCCGCCGCTGCTTTTGCCGCCTCTTCAATCTGGGCATTGCTGGCATTCAGTTTGCCAAAGGCGATGTTGGCGCGAACCGTATCGTTAAAAAGGATGACGTCCTGGCTGACCACGGCAATAGCGTTTCTGAGGCTTGCCAATGTCACGTCGCGAACATTGGTGCCGTCAATGCTGACTGTCCCGGTGCCGGCGTCGTATAACCGGGGAATAAGATTGAACACCGTTGATTTTCCTGCGCCGCTGGGGCCGACCAGGGCGACGGTGGTATTGGGTTTGACCTCCATATCAACGCCCGAGAGCGCCGCCACATCCTCACCATAGCTAAAACCAACGGATTTGAGCTGGACCAGGCCGGCCTTGACCTGCAGCGGTTTTGCATCGGGCTTTTCATGAATGGTCGGCACTTCGTCCAGCAGATCAAAGACCCGCTGCGCGGCGGCAAACCCTTCCTGCAATACCGCATTCAAGGTACCGATGGCCCGTACCGGCCTGGCGACGAGCACCAGTGCGGTCACAAATCCGGAAAATGCTCCCATGGTGTCTACGCCATCAAGGATACGCCAGCCGATAAGGCTGAGAACACCGGCAACGGTAAGACCGCTCAGGGTCTCGATGATAGGTTCCATGCGGGCGCGGGCCTTGACCATGGAAATCAGCGTTACGTAGCGGCCTTCAAATTCTTCCGAGGCCCGTTTTGCCTCATAGGCCTCAAGACCGTAGGATTTAACCATCCGCGCACCTTCAAGGCTTTCGCCCAACAGTGAGGTAATGCCGCCGACCTGCTTTTGAACTGTGTTTGACGCCTTGCGTACCCGGCGGCCGATTTTCAGTATTGGCATCGCGGCGATGGGGTAAAGAGACACCGCGATAAGCGCCAATCCCCAATCGAGATAAAACATCGCCCCCACCAGGGCGATAACCATGGCGACATCGCGGATGAGGTTGTTGCAGGCCCGCATGACCATGTTCTGTATAACATTGGTATCGTTAGTGAAACGCACCGCCAGTGCCCCTGTACGGTCGTTCTGAATACGGGCAAGATCAGCACGCAAAAGGGCATCGAACATTGCCTTTTGCATGTCGGTCGACACCCGCCATGAGATTGACTGGATGATGACCATCTGTCCGTAGGAACTCATCCCCTTGGCTGTGGTAACGAACAGAACCGTAAGGGGCATCAACCACAAGATACGTGGGTCACGGGCCACGAACATGTTGTAGGACCAGTCGATCAGCAAGGGATAGGCCGCGGTCGTTCCGGCAACGATGATCATCAAGAACGTGGCGATGATCAGCTTTTTTTTGTGTTGGCGCATCCAGTCCCGCCACATTCTTCTGGCCAGAATCTTGGCGTTGGCATCCAGATTGGTGCCTTTGGCGTGATCGTTGTTCTCTGAATTTGCCAACATATCTGCTAACGGTTTGGGAGGGCTGAAACGCTGTGGCAGAGTTAAGCCATCACCAATGGCGACGCAAGTTGCGACCCGGTCTGGGGATTTGTTATATTGGCCAACTTGCGCTTCCGCGCCGCAGACGAAGCTGCTAAAGGGTCCGGGCGGGCGAGGGATGGGCTACCGAATATCTGGCCTGCATTGTGGATGGGTGGCCGAGCGGTTGAAGGCACCGGTCTTGAAAACCGGCAAGGCGGAAACGTCTTCGTGGGTTCGAATCCCACCCCATCCGCCAGGCCAGGAATTGTATCACGCCATTGGGAACGCTCATGGCTGCGACGGCGCGCCCTGGCCATGACTTTAAATTGATGCCACAAATCCGCCACTACGGGCGTAATACTGCAGCTGTTGTAACCTCAATCGGGAGCGTGACCAATATGGTTCGCATGTTGTATGTACTCGTATTCTCCGTGTTTTCCTTGAACCTGGCGCAAGCGGCGTCGGATGATCTGATAACCAAAACAAGCCCTTATTCAGTTTCTGATACCGCCGCCCGGTTTGTTGCGGCGGTTAAGGGCGCCGGCGCCACCGTATTTGCCGTTGTCGACCACGCTAAAGGCGCCAAATCCGTCGGTATGGATATGAGCCCTGCGACGGTGGTCATTTTCGGCAACCCCAAACTGGGCACACCGCCAATGCTGGTCAATCCCCTGATCGGGCTTGATCTGCCGCTCAAGGTGCTGTTCTGGGACAAAGCCGGGACAACCATGATTGCTTATCTGGATCCTCAGGCACTTAAGGCACGGTACGACCTTCAAGGGGCGGACAAGACCTTTCAGGCCATGGCTGGCGCTTTGGGAAAACTTACCGACAAAGCGGCGGGGCCTTGACAACGCAGGTACAAAACCCCGAAACCGCCTGAATTCCTGATGCTCAGCTCGGGGGGGTGTTGAGGGACGTCTGGCCTGAGAGGAAGCGCACACCAACTTCGCCGTCCTTGCGCCAGACAACCTCGCATTCGGTCTGCCAATTGTCGCCGGGGACCCTGAGGGTGAAGATAGCGGGCGGCTGAAAGACACCCTCAACCCGCAATCTTGCTCCGCTGACAGACTGATTTCGAATGGTGCAGGAAATCGTCGAATTTTTGTTGTTGATGACCACCACGCCGGCTTTGAAAGTGCGAAAACGCCCTTCTTTGCGCATTTTCCTGACAGGGTTGGCCGGAAGGTCGAATTTTTCGCTAACGTCCATTGGCTGAACCTCCATAAAATTCGCGGTGGCAATGGTCCTTGGATCCGATCTGACCCAAAACCCGATCCGCGCCAGGTATTTGGTTTTACGCAACGCCTGGCTGAAAACCGCCCGCACTTTTGTTCAAAGCTCTTCAAGCGTTGATAATGCAAGGCACGGGCCAAACAGGGTGGGTTTGCCGACCTCCGGAGATGGCAGGGTCAATTTGCGCACAGAATTAACGATGTCGCGCAAGCCGGGGTTACCGAAACCCCCTCTGGCTGTATAAAAGGCCGTTGCCTTTGCCGGGACGGTTCCGTTGGCGTTCAGATTCAATTACCATCAACCATGCGCCAAGCTATGAGAAACAAGCAAACCCCGGTTTTGCGGTGCGTCCTCGCGGTTTTAGGCCTATTTTTGTCCGCGGCGCCGCTGGCCGCCCAAAGCGACCCGGGAAAACTCCGTTTTGCCACTGAGGCCGCGGCGCCGCCGCTTAATTATATCGGCAAGGATGGCCGTCTAACTGGATTTGACGTCGATTTAGGTAATGCCATTTGCAAGGTCATGGCGGTTGAATGTGAATGGGTAATCGAAGATTGGGATGATCTTGTTACCGGCCTCTACCAGCGTCGTTACGAGGCCATTGTTTCGTCGCTGCCGGTTACCGAGGACATGCAGAGCAAAGTCGATTTTACCGATATCTATCATCTGATGCCGGCGACGTTTCTGGGCGCCGAGACACTTGCGGCAACGGAAATCGACAAATCAACACTGGCCGGCAAGCTGATCGGCGTTGAGGTCGGCGGCGTGCACGAAACGTTCCTGCGCGACAATTTCGGCGATATCGCCCAGATCAAAACCTATGAGCTGATGGCCCAGGCGACGCTCGATCTGATCGGAGGCCGGCTGGACCTGATTTTTGGCGATCGAATCGAGTTTGAGAACAGCTTTCTGAAAACCAACGAGGGCAGGGGGTTCAAACTACTGGGCCCAAGTTACACCGATGCCAAGTGGTTTGGTGATGGCGCCGGCATCGCGGTTCGCAATGGCGATGTGGCGCTGATCAAGCGCCTGAATGCCGCCATTGAGCTGATCCGCGCCAATGGAACCTATAAAAAGGTCAACGACCGTTATTTCAATTTCGATATATTTCCAAATTAGGTTCTGTCCAAAACTGTCCCATCTTGATCGCCCGGTTAAGTTCCGCTTTACCAATCCGCCAGCGACATGGGGCACTCATCTATTGCCGGCATAATTCATTAACCGGAATTCCCGCAGCGTCACCGTTGGTATTGGTTTGTCTTGGCGGGAGCGTTCCATGGGGCTTGGTTGGGTTGGCTGGCGGGTCCTCAAAGCCAGCGGTGTCGTCGCAGCTTCACTACTGTTGAGCAATTGCGGTGGCGGAACGTTGGGAAAAAAGGACACCAACCCGCAAGTCTACAAACTCGGTGACAAGGTTCCCGAAGGTGGCGGTGTGCGTAAAACCGGAAGCGCATACAAGATCAAGGGACGGTGGTATCAGCCGACACAATCAGCAATACAGCAACAAGTCGGTGTTGCGTCGTGGTATGGCGAATATTTTCATGGTCGCAAGACCGCCAACGGCGAATGGTACGACATGGAGCGTCTGTCCGCCGCCCATCCCACCATGCCGCTGCCGTCTTACGTCCGGGTGACCAATCTTGAAAACCGCCGCTCCGTCGTGGTCCGCGTCAATGACCGGGGACCTTTTGCCAGCGATCGGGTGATCGATATGTCACGCGCCGCGGCGGCTGAACTGGGTTTTGTGCGCCAGGGCACGGCCCGGGTCAGCGTCAAGTATATCGGTGAAGCTCCACTGGACGGCGATGTCCGGGACATGCAGTTTGTTGATGGCGGGGTCAACAGGCAGCGCCGCCGGACCGTGGGGCCGATACGGCGCGGAAAACCCAAATGGACCGCTTCGGCGCCTGCGCAAAAACCTGCCGCCGTTCCAAAACGCCCTGCTGGCAAAACGAAATCGAGCCC
>QILX01000030.1 GCA_003232175.1 Hyphomicrobiales bacterium
TTGCGGCGGGTGTATTCAATGTCGCACCAGCGGCAGCACAGACAGAAATTCAATGGTGGCACGCCTTCACCGGCCGTCTGGGTGATTTGCTGGCCGAACAGGTGGATCAGTTCAACGCCAACCAAAGCGACTATAAAGTCGTTGGCGTCAACAAAGGCAATTATTCAGAAACGCTGAATTCCGGTATCGCCGCGTTTCGCGCCGGCGAACAGCCCACTATCCTGATGGTGTTTGAGGTCGGGACCGCGTCAATGATGGCAGCCAGTGGCGCGATCAAGCCGGTTTACGAAGTCATGGCCGAAAGCGGTGTACCGTTTGATCCGGACGCCTATCTGGGCGCGGTAAAGGGCTATTACACCAATACCGAAGGCCAGATGCTGTCGCTGCCGTATAACTCATCGACCCCGGTTCTTTATGTGAACCGCGACCTGTTCACCGGCGCCGGGATGGACCCGGACATGGATCTGTCGACCTGGCAAAATGTCGGGGTGGCGCTGGACGGGCTGAAAGAAGCCGGTGTTGGCTGTCCGCTGACAACCGCCTGGCAAAGCTGGGTTCAGCTGGAAAACCTGTCGGCGTATCACAACGTACCGTTCGCAACCAAAGACAACGGGTTTGCCGGGCTGGATACCGAGCTGGCTTTCAACGGGCCGGTTCAGGTCCAGCACATTCAGGCCATGGGCAATTGGGCGCGTGACGGTAAATTTATCTACAATGGTCGTCGCAACGAAGGTGGCGCAAACTTCAGGGCTGGCGAATGTGCATTGTTCACCGAAAGCTCGGCAGGGTATGCCGGCGTGAAAGCCAATGCTGAATTTGCCTTTGATATCCGCCCGCTGCCCTATTGGGACGGCGTGGAAGGTGCTCCGCAAAACACCATCATCGGTGGTTCATCGCTGTGGGTCATGTCCGGAAAATCGGATGAGGAATATAAGGCTGCTGCCCAGTTCCTGAGCTTCTTGTCCACCTCGAAAATTCAGGCAATCTGGCACCAGAACACCGGCTATCTGCCGATCACTCTGGCGGCTGCAGACCAGACCAAAGCCGAAGGGTTTTATGAAGCCAACCCAGGCACCGAGGTCGCCGGAATTCAGATGACGGCTAAGGCGCCGACGCCCAATTCCAAGGGTTTGCGTCTGGGTTCATTTGACCAGATCCGTGGCATCATCGACGAAGAGCTGGAAGCCGTCTGGGCCGGTGACAAGACCGCTCAGGCAGCGCTGGACAGCGCGGTTGAGCGGGGAAATGTTCTGCTGCGTCGCTTTGAGCAAGCCAACCGTTAAGGTAACTCTGGCGCAGCCCTGATCAACGGGGCTGCGCCACACCGGGGCAGATGGAAAAACGCGTAAAATTCAAGGGCTGGCGTTTGCCGATGCTTTTGCTGTTGCCACAGCTTGTGGTGACGGTGGTGTTTTTCTTCTACCCGGCCGGTCAGGCTGTCTGGCAGTCGATGTTCATATCCGACCCGTTCGGGCTGAAATCCCAGTTCGTCGGCTTGGGCAATTTTGAGTTTCTGCTGGCCGACAAGTTTTACCGCGCATCTTTCATAACCACCGCCATATTTTCCGGCCTGACCACATTGGTATCCATGGGCGCAGCCCTTTATCTCGCCGTACTGGCCGACCGTCTGATCAAGGGCTCTGGCGCGTACCGCACGTTGCTGATCTGGCCCTATGCCGTTGCTCCTGCCGTTGCCGGCGTATTGTGGCTGTTTATGTTCAACAGCCGGGTCGGTGTCGTGACCTGGTACCTGGGCCTGATGGGCTATGATTGGAACCATGTGCTGAACGATAATGAGGCGATGGGCCTTGTCGTGGTCGCGTCCAGCTGGGGGCGGATCAGCTATAATTTCCTGTTCTTCCTGGCCGGGCTGCAGGCGATACCGAAATCGGTGATCGAGGCGGCGGCCATTGATGGGGCGCAGTTCTGGACCAGGTTTCGCACCATCGTATTTCCGCTCTTGTCACCCACCACGTTTTTCCTGCTGGTGGTGAACATCGTTTATGCGTTTTTTGAAACCTTCGGCGTCATTCACACCATCACCAGCGGCGGGCCGCAACAGGCCACCACCATTCTGGTTTACAAAGTGTTTTCCGATGGCTTTGTTGGCCAGGACCTAGGATCGTCCGCAGCACAATCGGTGATCCTGCTGGTTATCGTCGGGGCACTGACCATTTTTCAGTTCAAATTCATCGAACGCCGGGTGCATTACTGATGTCGGGCATGGTGCAGAAACGTGGACTGGGCCACTGGCTGACCCATCTGGGGCTGATCATAGGGGTGTTGATTATTTTCTTCCCGATCTGGCTGGCCTTTGTTGCCTCCACTGTCAGCCAGCCTGAGATTGTCAAACCGCCAATGCCGCTGTGGCCGGGTGATCAGTTCATCGAAAACTACACAGGGGGTCAATGTGCCGGTGGCCAGGATGCTGATGAATTCGCTGATCATGGCGCTGGGCATCGCGCTGGGCAAGATTGTTATCTCGCTGCTGTCGGCCTTCGCCATCGTCTATTTCAACTTTCCGGGGCGGCGGTTTTTCTTCTGGATGATATTTCTGACCCTGATGCTGCCAGTGGAGGTGCGCATCGTGCCGACTTATCAGGTGATCGCGAATTTTGGCATGCTGAACAGCTATTCCGGCCTGATCTTTCCGCTGATCGCCTCGGCCACGGCGACATTTTTGTTCCGCCAGTTTTTCATGACCGTGCCAGATGAGCTGACCGAGGCCGCCCGGGTCGACGGTGCACGCCCGATGCAGTTCTTCTGGGACATTCTGCTGCCGATGAGCCGAACCAACATCGCCGCCTTGTTCGTGATCCTGTTCATCTATGGCTGGAACCAGTATCTGTGGCCGCTGCTGATCACCACGGATCCGGAAATGAACACCATCGTCATGGGCATCAAACAGATGTTCCCGTCGGGTGATGATGTGGCCGATTGGCCGGTGATAATGGCCACATCTATTCTGGCCATGATCCCGCCGATCATTATCGTCATTTCAATGCAGAAACTATTTATCCGCGGCCTTGTGGACAGTGAGAAATAAAATATGGCAACGATCAAACTGGGGAACCTGAAGAAAAGTTTTGGCAAGACTGAGGTTATCCACGGCATTGACATAGACATCGACGAGGGCGAATTCATCGTAATCGTTGGCCCGTCGGGGTGCGGCAAGTCAACGATGCTCAGAATGGTGGCGGGGCTAGAAACCATTACAAGCGGCGAAGTTCAGATCAACGGCGCCCGGGTGAACGAATTGGAACCGATGGACCGTAACATCGCCATGGTGTTTCAGAACTACGCGCTTTACCCGCATATGTGCGTGTTTGATAACATGGCCTATGGGCTGAAGATCGCCAAGATGCCGAAACCCGAAATAGCCGAGCGGGTGCGGGCCGTTGCCGAAATGTTGGAACTGGAAGAGTATTTGCAGCGTAGGCCGCGCGAATTGTCTGGCGGTCAGCGCCAACGCGTTGCCATGGGCCGGGCGATTGTGCGCAAACCCGATGTTTTTCTATTTGATGAACCGCTGTCAAATCTCGACGCCAAACTGCGAGTGCAAATGCGGCTGGAGATCAAGGAACTGCAAAGATCACTTGCGGTCACGACGCTGTACGTGACCCATGATCAGGTGGAAGCGATGACTTTGGCTGACCGGATGATCGTGATGAACGACGGCATTGCCGACCAAATTGGCGCACCTCTCGATGTCTATGAAAACCCTGCAACCGCGTTTGTTGCTGGCTTTATCGGCTCGCCTGCCACCAATTTTTTTGGTGCCGACGAGTTGACTGTCAGCCAAAACAAGGCACTGACTGCAGCCCTCAACGATGCCGAGCGTGCAGCACTTGACCAACCCGCAACGATGATCGGGATCCGCCCAGAACATTTACAAATTTGCGAACCGAATGGCGCTTGTCTGACGTTGACCGTCAACTACTCGGAGGCACTGGGTGCCGAAACATTGATCCATGGGAAACTGCCAAAGGGCACGGCCATAACGATCCGCCAAAACGGCCGCTTGCCCTTGCCCGAGGGCGGCCAGGAACTAAGTGCTGTTTGGTCCGAACATTCTGTCATGGTATTTGAACAAAACGGTAGGCGTGTTTAAAATGCATTTGGTGGCGCCGCGCAAGCACTCAGTCTAGCATATATTGCCTGTTTGGTACCCGATATCTGGGTGAATTTCCCCATTTACCCATCACAAGAGTAGCGATAATTCGGGTGAGTCCTGTCGATTTTGATTGATCTGATTCGCCCGTTTTTGGCGCAAAGCTGACACCGGGCGTATGTCCGAGAAATCTGCTTGCGCACCGACCTGGATCTTGGCGTGGCGGTTGGCGATCAGCTACAGGCCATGGTATTCGAAAAGCAATCCGGCACGCGGCTCGTGTAGGTTTGGGGCGGAATCATATCAGGCCTGAACTAAATCTAAAAATCCAGTACAACCACATCGTTTTGCTTGTGTTTGATCCGGTCCATCTGCCGCAGGCTGGCTCTGACCGTCGCCAGCAAGGTCTCAAAGTCGACCGGCTTGGTCAGATAGCCGTCGGCACCGTTTTTAAGCCCCGCCAGGACATGCTCCCGGTC
>QILX01000120.1 GCA_003232175.1 Hyphomicrobiales bacterium
GCGAGGGCTCGCTGCTGGTGGTCGATGCGAGCCAGGGGGTCGAGGCCCAGACGCTGGCCAACGTCTATCAGGCCATCGACAACGACCACGATATCGTTCCTGTCCTCAACAAGGTCGACCTGCCGGCGGCGGAACCGGACCGCATCAAGGCGCAGATCGAGGATGTCATCGGACTTGATGCCTCGGACGCCATCGAGATTTCGGCCAAAACCGGCCAGGGCGTCGAAAATGTTCTGGAGGCGATCGTCCAGCGCCTGCCCGCGCCTCAGGGCAATCCCGATGCGCCGCTGAAAGCCCTTCTGGTCGACAGCTGGTATGATGCCTATCTTGGCGTCGTCGTCGTCGTCGTGCTGGTGCGTATTGTCGATGGCACCATGTCCAAGGGTCAGCGGATCAAGCTGATGTCCGCCGACACGGTGCACCAGATCGACCAGTTGGGCACCATAAGGCCCAAAAAGACCATCGTTCCGAAGCTGAGCGCCGGAGAAATCGGCTTTTTCACCGCTTCGATCAAGGAAGTCGCCGACACAAGGGTGGGCGATACCATCACCCACGACAAAGCCCCGTGCGCCGAGGCCCTGCCGGGTTTCAAGCCGGCCCAGCCGGTGGTTTTTTGCGGCCTGTTCCCCCTTGACGCCGCCGATTTTGACGACCTGCGCGACGCCATGGGAAAATTGCGCCTCAACGATGCCAGTTTCAATTTCGAAATGGAGACCAGCGCCGCCCTGGGGCTGGGGTTCCGTTGCGGTTTTCTGGGCCTTTTGCACCTGGAAATCGTCCGCGAACGGCTGGAGCGGGAATTCGATCTTGAGCTGATCACCACGGCGCCAAGTGTCATTTACAATGTCTTCCACCGCGACGGGAAACAGACCGAGCTCCACAACCCGGTCGATCTACCCGATGTGATGCATATCGAGCGCATCGAGGAGCCATGGATCACCGCGACCATCCTGGTGCCGGACGAATATCTCGGCGCCGTGCTCAAGCTCTGCGAAGAGCGCCGCGGCACCCAGAAGGAGCTGACTTACGTCGGCGCCCGCGCCATGGTGGTTTACGAGTTGCCGCTTAACGAGGTGGTGTTCGACTTTTACGACCGGCTTAAATCGGTCAGCCGGGGCTATGCCAGTTTCGACTATCAGATCACCGGCTACCGCGAGGGCGATCTGGTCAACATGGCCATCCGCGTCAATGAGGAGCCGGTCGACGCCCTTGCCACTATTGTCCATCGCGGCCGGGCGGAAATGCGCGGTCGGCAGATGTGCGAAAAGCTAAAGGACCTGATCCCCAAGCACCTCTTTAAGATCCCCATCCAGGCCGCCATTGGCGGACGCATCATCGCCCGCGAAACCATTGCCGCCATGCGAAAAGACGTCACCGCCAAATGTTACGGCGGCGACATCACCCGCAAGCGCAAACTTTTAGACAAGCAAAAGGCCGGCAAGAAGAAAATGCGCCAGTTCGGCCGCGTCGAAATCCCCCAGAACGCCTTTGTCGCGGCACTGAAGGTGGATAGTTAAGGGTAGAGGCGATGCCGCGCGTCGCGGGCACGTACCCTGAAGAGTTTTTTCGTTGATTTAAGAAAGTCTGTGCCATCCCGCTCCTGGTTTTTTCGTTGATTTAAGGGAAGTCTGTGCCATCCCACTCCCCCACCCGGCCACCCCCAGGATACAATCTATGGGGTGGCCGGGTGGGGGAGTGGGATGGCACAGACTTCCCTTAAATCAACGATAAGACTCTTTAGGGCTGGTGCCAATTATCGCAATACCGCGACGAGCAAAAAAATCCTAAATCCCGGCCGTATTGCAGTCACGCACCGCGGTGCAGCGGGTGGCGGCGGCTAAAAGGGCGTCGCTGGAAAAACCATCGACGGTGCCGCGACGGTGCCGTTGAAATAGCCCTTGAAGCGGAAATAAAGCTGCCGCGTGGCGACAAAATCCCGGCTCCCCGACTGCAGCGCACTGATGAATATTGTCTCGGCCTGGAGCGGACGGCGCGCCCGCTTGTTGGCCACCCCGCGGCACCATTCCGCCGAACCGGTCAGGGCGCCGGCGCCTTCAAGACGACCGCAAGTCTCCAGCGCCGCATCCAGCGCACCCGTCGCCGATTGGGCTTCGACACTAAGCCACAAAGCGCCCAGATGATTGGCATTCTGCGCCAGAACTTCCGCGGCGATGGCCTGCGCCTCGGTGGCGCGGCCCAGATTGGCCAGCGCACGTCCCCGCGCCGTTTTGGCATCGGCATTGCCGGGGTCGGCAGCCAGAACCTTGTCAAAAGTGGCCAGAGCCTGAAGGTTTGACGATTTGGCCAGCGCCGTGCGGCCGCTCAGCATTAAATAGGCCGGCTCCCCGGGGGCGCCGGCGAGCAGCGGCGCGATTGAGTCTTCCGCCTTTTTAATCGCAAAGGACTGGATAAGTTCATCGATGCGGCTGACCTCACCGGTATCGGCTGACGATGAAGTCCCGCCCTCACCCTCGGCGCCGGTCAGCGGCCCGGTGGGTGCCATGACGCTTTCACCGCGCGCCGACGGCGGTTCAGGCTGGCCGGCAAGTTCCGCCGGTGTGAGAGCGGAGAACAGCGTAACGGTTTTCGGCTTCCACCAAAGTGTAGTGGTTTGTGGTGCCGGGCCCTCGATCTGACGGGTGGTCATACTGGGGTCGGACGCGACGCGTTCCCCCGGAGCCGCCGTCACAGCCGGAGCAGGCGCCACGGGCCCCTGTGCCACTGTGCCAAGGGGAATAGTCGATGGCTGAGGCTGGTCGGAAGTGGGTGCGGGAGCCGGCGGCGGCGTGACACCGGCAATCGGCGCAAAATCGCCGGCTGGGGCCTCGGGCACCTGGGAGACCGCCGGCTCATCGCCCTGGCCAGGCGCTGAGCCCGGCAAGGCGATGAAAGTTGAAGCAAACTCCACAAGCTGATCGGTTTTGCCCGACCAAACCGTGTAACCGCCACCGGCGACCCCCAAAAGGAGCAGGAGCACCAGAAACTTGCCACCAAAACCCATTCCTCTTTCGCGGGCATGCCAGGCCGGTTCGAATTCCAACCGTTCATTTGCCGCATCCCAATCCGCCAGGCTGGGCCCCTGGGGGTCGTGGTCGGCATCCTGATAGGGCAAGGGCCCGTCAAACCGCACCGGAAGGTGGGTCGAGCCACCGCCAGGTTCGGACGGCCATTTCCGTTGGCCAAGCCCAGGCTCCAGAGGATCGGCCTGGGGCTCGTAAGGCGGCGGGGGTATATAATCCCCATCGCCGCCGTAATCAGCGCCGGTCTCGTGATCCTGCCGGTCTACATCCGCGATTTCCGGAGGTATTTGCAAATGGCGGGAGTCCGGATCGTCCGGTGGCAATGAATGGGTCTCAATGTCCAATGCATCATGGACGTTATATTCGGGGTCGGTTTCCGGCGCCGGTTGATCCGTGCGGGCATGAGGCTCGATCTTGCCGTCTGCGAGGTGGGGCCTCCCCTGCCTGCTCACCGGCATCAATAACCCTGACCTGTCCGTCCGAAACGACAATGGTCCCCGAGGCGCTGCCGGATGCCGGGGCGGGTACGATTTTCTGCGAAACTCTGGGTGAACCGGTTTGGGCCGGGCGGCCAGGCTCGACTTCCGGCATTTCAGCTGGCAAGGGAGAGGCGACAAATTTGGGGTCGGGCACATTTTTCCGTGCCGGCGCCGGAGTTTGGCCTGGCACATGACCCTCGGGGGGGTGTTGTCGAGCCGTTCCACCGACCGGCGGTTCGGCAGGAGAAGGTTGCCGCTGGCGAGCGGAGGGCGGCAGCGCGAAATTTTCCTGCTCCTCGGCCCGGGCGGTATATCGTGCCATCAATGTTGTGATATCCGCGGGCTTGCGGCGCAGGCGCTGCCGTGGCCTGGGCGCCTTTTGCGGTGCTGCTTGCGGTTCGGCGTGGGGCTCTTCTTCGGGATATTCCGGCGGTACCGGCTCCGCCTCGCCATGTTCTCCCCAATACCTTTGAAATTCAGGCTGGGTGGCAAGCCAGGAATTATCCGGCGTCGATGGCTCGCGCCGGCGAAGATTGCGGCGCCAGTTTCGCTCAACCCCGCCATGGTCCTCCGGCCCGTCCTGCCAACCCTGGTCCGGTGCGCGACCGTTGCCGGCAGCGGTATCCGGCGGTGACCGGCGACCGCCTCGCGACCGGCCTCGCTTTCCCTTGCCCGAATTGCTCATGACATGACCCGCTCAATACGGTGGATGGCCGCAACGGACTCAAATGCCGATTTTCCCCGCCGCAATGGCAAAATCTGAGGAGGCGGGACAATTTCAGGAAGCGGCATTTTGTTCATTTCATCTGGCAGATCACGTTCAGGGCCGAGCATCGAGCCTTGGTCCTTTGCTCCTGATCCAAACACACAAGACCGGCTGGTCTCAATACCACAAATTTGTATACTAAATTTGCTTCGGAAATCGTCAATGGGGTTTTCCGCAAAAGCCCGGATAATTTCATACCGGCGGACACCGTTTTGTTCGTTTTGCGGTTGGCTCCACGACAATCCCGGCGATCCATCTTCCAAACCAGGACGAGAACATCGGCTGCAGGTTAACGACAACAATAAGGCTTTCAATCCGGAGCGGATGGCATTGGTGGAGATTAGATTTGAGTTCATTTTATAATTTTGGCAAAGTGATGGCGACCGGTGTGAATATGTCGGTGTTTTGCCATGTTGGCTGCGATTGCCGATGTAAAAAATGCCCCCGAGTGCCGGAATATAAAGACGAATAAACGGGAGAAAAAATATGATCCGCAATATCCTTGGAGCGACGATCGCTCTTGCCATGACGGCCGGGACCGTCACCGCCAGCGAATACCCGGACCGCGAAGTGCTTGGCGTCGTGATGTGGGGTGCCGGTGGTGCAACCGACACCGTCGCCCGGGCGGTCAATGCCGCTGCTGAAACCGCATTGGGCAAATCAATTGTCGTCCTGAACAAATCCGGCGGTGCCGGCGCCATTTCGACCGCCTATGTCAACACCGCCCCCGCCGACGGCTACACCTTCCTTTATGGCGCGGAAAACCCGCAGCTGCACGGGGTCATGGGTGTTTCTAAACTGGACTACAACTCGTTTTATCCAGTGAACATTCTGGGTCGCGGTATCGGGGTTATCGTCGTCCGCGCCGACAGCAAATACAAATCCATGGAAGACCTCATGGCGGATGTGAAAGCCAACCCCGGCGCGATCAAAATGGGTGGCACCGGCCCCGGCGGCCTGCCCAACACCATTGCCTCGCTGATCGGCAATTCCGCCCCCTTTGACATTAACGCCATTCCTTTCGGTGGCGAGGGTCCCGGCCTGACGGCCCTGCAGGGCGGTGAGGTCGCCTTCATGCCGGCGGGAATTTCCGCTGCCGCCGAACACATCAAGGCCGGCCGCCTACGGGCGCTGGCGGTGGTCAATAAATCCACGGTGCCGCAACTTCCCGGCGCGCCCGCGATTACCGATGCCTTGCCCGGCATGGCCAAATTCCTGCCCTGGGGTCCGTTTTACGGCGTGTTCGTGCGTAAAGACACCCCCGATGAGGTGAAGGCCAAGATGGTCGCCGCCTTCAAAACCGCCGCCGAGGACGAAGGTTTCAAAACCCTGATGACCAATCGCGGCAATGTGGTGATGAATATCTCCGGCGACGAGGCCGACGCCTTCTTAAAACAATGGCAGCGCGTCACCACCTGGGTGCTTCACGATACCGGCGCCACCAAGGTCTCGCCCGAAGACCTTGGCATCATGCGGCCCTGAGGCGGACGATCAAAATCCGCCACGTTAAAAACCCTGACAGCTCCGGCATGAAACCGGGGCTGTCAGACTTTTA
>QILX01000319.1 GCA_003232175.1 Hyphomicrobiales bacterium
GCGCGGAACAGTTTGTCATACATGTAGTTGGCCAGAACCTGGGTTTCCCACTGGCCGTTGGTCATGGCGAAAACGATGTCAAAGACCTTCAGGACAACGATGGTGATGGTGGTCCAGACCACGACAATGGTGCCCATGATCTGCGGCACCTTGATTTTGAAGAAAACCTGCAAAGGATTGGCGCCGTCGATGATGGCGGCCTCAATCGTCTCCTCGGGGATACCGCGTAAAGCGGCGGAAAGGATCACCATGGCAAAGCCGGTCTGAATCCATACCAGCACCGCCATGAGCAGCAAGCTGTTCCAGAACGGCGTCGTCAGCCAGGTTTGCGGCTCCACCCCGCCAAAAAAGAGGTAAAGCGCGTTCAGAACGCCGATCTGGTCCTGCTCGATTGGACGTGCATCATAAACCAGCTTCCAGATCACCGCGGCGCCGACAAAGGATATCGCCATGGGCATGAAAATCAGTGATTTGGCGATATTGCCCCAGGAGATCCGGTCGGTGAGTTGGGCCGCCAGAAGACCAAAAGCCGTCGACAGCGCCGGCACGACAATCAGCCACAGCATATTGTTGCGTAAAGCTTCCCAGAATTTCGGCTCGGAGAACATCTGGTTGTAATTGTCCAGCCCGACAAAGACGCTGCCGCCGCCGGGAAGGCGCTCGGTCAGGGAGAGGCGTAAAGTTTCCACGACCGGGTAGGCAAGATAGAGCCCAAGTGCCGCCAAAGCGGGGAAAAGAAACAGCCAGGGTCGGATGATATTGGCCAGATTGATATTGCGCCCGGCATTTGGGCCGCGGGCCGGGAACAGCACTTTGTCGAGAAACTGGTTCGACAGGTAATAGTAACTGATGCAGCCGCCGACGCCGACAACGATGGTCAGCAGACCCTGAAATGCCGGATTCATGCGACCCTCCCCTGAATTGACCCCATTATTCGGGAAACCCGATTACAAAACCGGGTTTCCCGCTGGCTGGCAGCGGTTGCCTATTTCAGCGCATCCCAGGAGGCCTGGATTTCCTTGGCCACATCGGCGGCGGGCTTGCCACCGGCATAATCCACCATGCCGGTCCAGAACGAACCGGCGCCCACACCGCCCGGCATCAGGTCCGATCCGTCGAAGCGGAACGTGGTGGCGCCCAGAAGGATTTTACCCATTTCGCGAAGGGAGTCGGTTGCGTAAAGGTCGGTGTTGACGCCTTTGTGCGGGGTCAGAAAACCCTGCTGGGCCATCCACACTTCGTGGGCGATGGGTGATTTGAGGAATTCGATCAGCGCCCGGGCTCCGGGGCTGTCCTTGGTGATGGCGAACAAGGTGCCGGCGCCGAGAACCGGGCTGCCCAGATCCTTGCTGGCATAGGCGGGGAAGTAGAAGAAGTCGGCATCTTCGCCAATGCTGGTGCCTTCAGGGAAAAACGCCGGGATAAAGGAGGCCTGGCGATGCAGGTAACACTGCGGCGGTGATGAGAACAGGCCTTTGGGGCTGTCGCGGAAATCGGTCGAGGCCACGGTGCCGGCGCCACCTGCAACATATTTGTCGTTGCGGGCAAAGGCGCCGAATTCCTCGATCGCCGCCACGACGCGCGGATCATCGAACTTGATCTCGTTGGTGACCCATTTGTCGTAAACATCCGGTGTTTGCGTCCGCAGCATCATGTCTTCGACCCAGTCGGTGGCGGGCCATCCGGTCGCGCCGCCGGACCCAAGGCCGATGCACCACGGCGTTGCGCCATCGGCGACGATCTGATCGGTCAGCGCTTTGAGATCTTCCATGGTTTTGGGAATTTCGTAACCGGCGTCTTCAAAGTTTTCCGGCGAATACCAAACCAGGGACTTCACATCGACCTTGAAGAAAAAGCCAAAAAGCTCCTTGTCGCCCTTGGCGTTGGCGTAAGTGCCAAGATCCACCCAGGACTGACCGGCGGTTCGCGCACCCAGTCGGCGGTTTCACTGCCCAAGGGGGACAAAAAACCGCGCTTGGCCATGTCGGCGGCAAGGCCGGGCTGGGGGAACACCGCGACATTGGGGGCGGAACCGGCTTCGGCATCGATGACGATCTGCTGTTCCATGCTATCGGAGCCGACATAACGCACATCGGCACCGGTGGCTTCCTTGAAATAGGCCAGAACATTTTCGACCAGCTTCTGGTCCGGGCCGAGCCAGGGGCCGAAAACCGTCACCTGTTCGCCGTTTAACTGGGTCGACTTGAGAGCTTCGTAGCTTTCCCAGTTAAAATCTCCACTGCCCGGGGCAAAGAGCAGATGACTACCCGCCTGGGCCGTGCCCGCGGTCAAGGCAACTGCCATGGCACTGGCAAAGAGCATTGATTTCATCGAATTTCCTCCCTCAGGTGCGCGTCTTAAACGCGTCATTATAATGTGGGTGCGCCAATCGTCCTGTTTCAAAGCGCTTTGGGTATGATAATATACCTTGCGCTATTTCGCCACCGTCAACCGAAATATCTTTTCCACTGACAGATTTGCAAAATTACCAGGCTCGATAAGGCTAGATATATGGTGATCTCGCGGTTTTGACGTAACGTCTGGTTTTGCGTAAACTTGACCGGGATTTAATGCGCTTTGGATTTGATTCACCAATGAACCTGAAAGAGTTAGCCGAGACGCTGGGACTTTCCCAAACCACGGTCAGCCGTGCCTTGAGCGGGTATCCGGAGGTGAAGGAGGCGACGCGCAACCGGGTGCGGATCGCGGCCGAGCAGAGCAACTACCGGCCCAATACCCGTGCCAAGAGCCTGGCCACCGGCCGGGCGATGGCCATTGGCCATGTCATTCCGGTGGATTCAAAAAACGAGGTCGTCAACCCGATTTTCGCCGAGTTTATCGCCGGCGCCAGCGAGACCTACACCCGGCACGGCTACGAGCTGATATTGTCGATTGCCCACGACGAGGATCAGGCGAGAATTTACAACGAGCTGAAATCGAAACGATCAGTGGACGGCATTATCGTGCACGCTCCCCGCATTGCCGATCCGCGCATCAAGCTGCTGCAGAACATCGGCCTGCCCTTTGTCGTGCATGGCCGGGTGTCTGATGAGGGCAAGGAGTATTCCTGGGTCGACGTCAACAACAAGCGGGCCTTCAGCCGCGCCACCAATTTCCTCATCGATCTGGGGCATCGGCGGATCGCGCTGATCAACGGCATTGAAACCATGCATTTCGCCAGCCAGCGGCGTCAGGGGTACCTGAACGCTTTGACCGAACACAATATCCCCCACGATACGACGCTGATGTACGCCGCCGAACTCACCGAAGTCTATGGTTATCAGTCCGCCAAGGCCTTGCTGTCACTGGCGGAGGCGCCGAGCGCATTTGTCGTCTCGTCCTATATTGTCGCCATCGGTGCCCGCCGGGCGATCGAGGAAATGGATCTCAAGCTGGGCCGCGATGTCTCGCTCATCACCCATGATGATGAATTGTCGTATTTCTCCAGCGCCGAGGACATTCCGCAATTCACTGCGACCCGATCATCAGTTCGGCAAGCCGGGCGCCGCGCTGCCGAAATGCTTCTGGATATCATCAAACACCCAACACATGCGCCGCGCAGTGAGCTCCTGAAGGCAGAACTGATGGTTGGATTGTCCACTGGCCCCCACCGCTCCCCGCGCCTGACCTGAACAGGGTTGCCGAACTCCATACCCGCTCTCCCTGGTACACTCGCCGAAGTCGGGTCGTCAGGTATTTTTCAACGATTGTAGGAACATTGAGAGCAACTCCGACTGCGACGAGATATTGAGTTTTGCATATGCATTCTTGCGGTGGGTTTTGACGGTTCCAAGAGAAATGTTCAGATTGTGGCCTATCGAAGCTGAAGAATGTCCGCGCAAAATCAGCTGTGCGACCTCGCACTCGCGTTCGGTAAGTACGGATTTGCCAAAATCGGCAAAGGCATCGTCGACATCGCTGTCCGGAGGCGAGGCGCGCGTGCCGCTGAGTTCAAAGTCCACCCAGTGCCGGCGGAGTATGGCGGCGATGGCGGGAAAGATCGTAGAAACGGCCTCCACATCCCCGGAGCTGAACCCCGGGCCGCTATGGGAGCGCGATAAAGTGATTTCGGCCAACATGCTGTCTTCGACACTGACAGCAATATTCATTTCCTCCATGGCTTTTGGCCAATTGTCGGTAACGTAGCCGATTTCTTCAGCTTCGCTGGGAGAGACCTTGAATGCTTTGCAGCGGTCGATCTCGAAGAAGGCATC
>QILX01000299.1 GCA_003232175.1 Hyphomicrobiales bacterium
ACCGGATAGGACGTGGCCAGGTTCGCCTTGCCGAAGCCCGGATTGCCGCCATCAAGGGGCAGCGCAAGACCAACAAGGCGATTAAACGCGTACCCAAGGCGCTGCGAGGCGATCTTGGGCTGCGCCACAGCCGGATCCGCTATCTTCGCGGTAAGGGCGCCATCAGCGAGGCGCGAAAACTGATGCTTTCAGCGCCGGTGGATCACAAAAAGCTCATTTCACCCGGAGCCTGGTGGACCCAACGTCGGGCACTGGCCCGACAGGCGCTAATGGCCAGCAAAAAGGGCGCCCCCAGAAGCCCGCGTGACGCCTATCGCCTTGCCGCCGGCCATGGATTTTCCAAGGGCAATAATTTTGCCGAAGGCGAGTTTCTCGCCGGCTGGATCGCCTTGCGTTATCTTAATGATCCAAAAACCGCCCTCACTCATTTTCGGCGCCTCAGAGATGGTGTCCGCCTGGCCCCAAGCGTTGCCCGGGCCGAATACTGGCTGGCGCGGACCAAAGCCGCCATGGGTGATAATGCGGGCGCGCGGGAACATTATGAAACGGCGGCCAAAAAGTCGCGGCGCTTCTATGGCCAGTTGGCCCGCGAAGCGCTTGGCGGGGTATCGGTGCTGCTGGAGATTCCCGCCGAAGCGACGGCAAATGCGAAGACAGGGCCAGATTTTCCGCCCGACCGATGGTCATAGCGGCGCAGCTTCTGGGGGCGGCAAACGCCACTGCGCTGGCGGGGCGATTTGTATCCGCGCTTTCCTATCAGATCCGTTCGCCGGGGGAATACGCCCTGCTCGCCCGCCTGGCCGAGGGTCTTTCGCTGCCCCATGTGGCGGTCCGGGTCGGCAAAGTGGCATTGTCCCGCGATCTGCCCCTGATGACAGCGGCCTTCCCTGTCGACAATTTTCCTCTCCCCAACGGTATTTCGGTGGAAAAGGCGCTGCTTGGCGGCCTGGCGCGCCAGGAAAGTGAATTCAACTGGCGCGCCTCCAGCCGGGTGGGCGCCCGTGGTCTCATGCAGATTATGCCAGCCACCGCCAAGGATATCAGCAAGAACCACAGCCTGCCCCTGTCGCTTCGCCGTCTGGTCGAGGACCCAATTTACAATGTCACCATGGGAGAAGCCTATCTGGGTGAGCTGATCGAACGATTTGGCGGCTCTTACATCCTTGCCATAGCGGGTTACAATGCCGGGCCGGGCCGGGTCGGCCAGTGGATCAAACAATTTGGTGACCCAAGGAGCGCCGCCATCGACCCCGTTGACTGGATGGAGACCATACCCTTTGGGGAAACCCGGTCCTATGTGCAGCGGGTGCTTGAAAATCTGCAGATTTACCGGGCGCGTTTTGCCGGCCGGCCACAACCCATCCAACTGGCCAGGGACCTCAGCCGCGGCAGTGTGGCGGACAAACGCGCGGTACTGACCCGTTAGTAGGAGATTTGAGTATGTCGCTCGCCGACCCCGCCGCCAAAGCTGAGCAATTGCCGGACCGATCCGATCCGTACAAAGATTTTTACTACACTTCCACAGATGGGCTGAACCTGCACGCCCGTGACTACGGGCCACGCGGTCAAAAATCGGCACCGGTCCTGTGCCTTCCCGGACTGACACGTGGTGTACGTGATTTCCATCGACTGGCAATGCGGTTGGCCCATGATGCTCCGCGTCGGCGCCGGGTGGTCGTAGCCGAATTTCGTGGTCGAGGCCAATCGGACTACGACCCTGACATCGCCAACTACACACCCAAACGCGAGGCGGTCGATACACTGGACCTGATGGCGGCCATTGGACTTGATCACTGCGTTGTCATCGGCACATCCCGCGGCGGCCTTGTTGCCATGACCATGTCGGCGTTGCGGCCAGCGGTTCTTAGAGGTTTCGTCCTTAACGACATCGGCCCCCGAATTGAGGGGATCGGTTTGTTGCGCCTTGCCGGTCAGCTCAATCGCGTGCCCGTGCCCCAGAGCTGGGAAGAGGCGCGGGACAACTTACGTAAATTGCAGGGCGAGGTTTTCACCGGGCTCGATGATGACGCCTGGATGGAATTTGCCCGGCAGATCTACCGCGACAAGGACGGATGCCCGGTGCGGGATTATGACCCTAAAGTTGCTAAAACCCTGGACGCCGAAGCCATATCCGCCGGGGAGACACCGGAAATCTGGCCACTGTTCATGGGGCTAGGCGGGTTGCCCGGACTGGTGATTCGCGGCGAGAATTCCGACCTGCTATCCGCCGCCACGGTCGCGGAAATGCAGAAGCGCCACCACCGCCTGTCGGCGGTCACGGTAAAGGGCCGTGGCCATGTGCCGTTTTTGTCCGAGCCCGAAGCGCTAAAAGGCATTGAAAGCCTTTTGGCCCGGATTGACGCAAGCTAGATCGTTTTTGTTGTGGAGCGGAATAGTGCCGTGGACCCCGAATTGGAACTTTTTCTCCTGTTTTTCCGTTTTGCGGATCAAAGATGATAGGTCAGGGCGCGGCGAACCAGCATTGACAATTTGTCCAGAGGCAGCCCCGTGCCGGATGTAAAATGAATGGCGCGGTTTCCCTCAAAGACAAAGTCGTCCGGAAACAGGTCCTGAAATTCGGATATTATCGACGTCTGGCAATGGGCATAGATGGCAAAACCGCCGGTCTTGGGCAGGCCGAGACGAAGGGTTGAACCTGATTTGGATTCAGCCGTCAGGTACGCGGGCTGCCCCCATCGCAAGGCTTCAAGAACCGGCCCCACGCCATCGGTACGCGCGCCTACGTCAAATATCAATTGACGCAACTGGATCAGGCCAAAGCGGATTTCATCTGCATATGCCGAAAATATCGCTTCAACACGCGGATCAACAAAAGGCTTATGGGGTGCTGGCGCTTCGTTCATCGACGGTAACCATTCGACGTTTCTAGTATCGTTGGCCCTATGAAGTCAGAATCAACAAAACGGTTGGTGAGCCCGGCAGGAATCGAACCTGCGACCCACTGATTAAAAGTCAG
>QILX01000318.1 GCA_003232175.1 Hyphomicrobiales bacterium
TGGCCGCCGGGGGACCGGACGCCCAACTGATCGTCGCCAAGGTTAAATCGGCCCGCGCAACTTGCGCCGTGGCGCTTTCACCCGATGTGATCGACCCGACGGCAGTTGGCCGCAAACGCGGGCATCTGGCGGTGGTGGGGCTGGGGCCGGGGGCGCTGGAATGGCGCACACCGGAGGCCAGCCAGTTGCTGGCGGCGGCATCCGATCTGGTGGGGTATGGGTATTATCTCGATCTTATTGGCCGCATTGGCCCTGATCAGCGCCGCCACGATTTTTCCCTTGGGCAGGAAATTGACCGCGTTGTTCACGCGCTGGAGCTGGCGGCAACGGGCCGCGACGTGGCTCTGGTCTGTTCCGGCGATCCGGGGATTTATGCCATGGCGGCACTGGTGTTCGAGCAGATCGAGCACGGCGCCGATCCGGCATGGCGGCGATTGGAGGTGACCGTTGCGCCGGGTATTTCGGCACTTCAGGCAGCGGCGGCACGAGCCGGAGCACCGCTCGGTCACGACTTTTGCGCCATCTCGCTGTCGGACCTTCTGACCCCCCGTGCGATAAAAAAGCGCCTCGATGCGGCGGCGCGGGGGGATTTTGTCGTGGCGTTTTACAACCCGGCCTCGATGCGCCGTCGGACATTACTGCCCAGGGCGCGCGAGATTTTTCTGGCCCATCGGCCGGCCTCGACCCCGGTCATGGTTGGCCGCCATCTGGGGCGGACCGATGAGGCGGTTTCGGTGACCACGCTGGAACGTTTCGACCCCGAAACGGTCGACATGATGACAATTGTCATCTTTGGCGCAATTTCCACCCGAGCCCTTCAGGTCCACGCGGGCGGGCCTACTAGGGTCTATACGCCCAGGGGCTACGGCCTGCCGGTTGGTGAACCAACTGATGGGCGCGCGGACCCATGAAGGTTCATTTCATCGGCGCCGGGCCCGGCGCGCCCGATCTCATCACGGTGCGCGGCCTGGCGCTCATCAAAAAATGCCCGGTGTGTCTTTATGCAGGCTCCCTGGTGCCGCCGGAGATTGTTGCAGCGGCACCTGCGGGCGCCCGAGTTATCGACACCGCGCCGCTCACCCTTGATGAAATCATCGCCGAGATTCTGGTCGCCCGGGATAACGGCCAGGACGTGGCGCGGGTTCATTCCGGTGACCCCTCGATCTATGGTGCCACGGCGGAACAGATGCGCCGTCTGGATCGCGAGAACATCGCCTATGACGTCACCCCCGGCGTCAATCCGCCGCGAACTGACGATACCCGGCATTGCCCAGACCATCATTCTCACCCGCACGGCGATGAAGGCATCGGCGATGCCCGAGGGCGAGGACCTTGAACGTCTGGCGGCGACCGGGGCAACGCTTGCCATACACCTGTCGGTGCGAAATCTCAGCTTTGTGCGCCGGGCGCTCGAACCCCATTACGGGCCGAAGTGTCCGGTGGTGGTCGCCATCCGCGTCGGCTGGCCGGATGAGGCTTTCATCGAAGGCACACTCGCCGATATCGCGGCAAAAGTCCGTGCCGCAAAAGTTACCCGCACGGCGCTGATCCTTGCCGGACCGGCGCTGGCCGCCCAGGGCTTTGAGGACAGCGCGCTCTACAGCGCCGACCATGTGCATGTCCTCAGGCCGGGAAAAAAAGCCAAGGCCAAGGCCGTCAGGACAACTGATCCATGACCCAGTCGCGGGCCTCCTGCGCGGTGGCGACCGATGGGCCGGGCGGTGGGGCGGCACGCGCGATCATGATCACCTGCACGCCGAGGCGTCTGGCAACTTCAAGCTTGGCCACGGCGCCCCGCCCGCCGGAATTGCGCGCGGTGAACAGCTGCATTTCGGCCTTGGCGTGGTATGGCCCGCGCCCGACGACAACGTCGTGGGGGACGGGCAGCAATTCTGCCGCCGGTGGATCGACGACCCGGATGACGAACGCAACATCGACCCGTTTGGCAAACGCCGCGAGCCGTTGGGCGCCCAGGGCGAGAAACACCCGCGCCGTGCCGGGAAGTACGCTTGCAGCTTCAGCTTCGTCCGCAACGTGTTGCCAACTGTCTCCTGGATCCGGTTGCCATGGCGCGCGGATCAGCGTCAGGCGTGGCGTGGCCGTGACCGCGAACGGATGTGTCGCATCGATCAGCATATCAATCCGGTGGGTCTCAAGATATGCCACCAGACCATCCACGCCCCCAAAGCCGCCGATGCGGGTGTCTGGCGGCAGGTTCTTTGGCGTGGCAGTTCGACCAGCAAGGGAGAGTCGGGGCACAACCCCTGCCTCCGCCGCCAGCACGGTGCCGCCGAGAATGAGGACTTCAGGCATCGGGCCCGGCCCGCCCGACAATCTGGCCTTCGCGGTCGAATATGACCACATCGAGGAGGATCGGCGCTTGCCTGAGGACATTCAATGCGGTTGTGCGGGCCTGCCGGGCGATGTCGTTGCCCAGGGGCAGTCCGGCCTCGTTTGCGATGTGCAGCACCTGGCGCGCGGTATTGGCGCCGGTAGCGGCCCGCACGGTTTGAGAACTGGCGCCCAGGCGCGAAAGCCGCGCCGCCAACCAGTTGAAATCCACTTCGCCGCGCCCCGAATGCAGGTCGAGCAGCCCTTGCGCCAGCTTGGTGATCTTGGCAAAGCCGCCGGCGATGGTGGCGCGTGGTACCGGGTTGGCGCGGAGATATTTCAATACGCCGCCGGCAAAATCGCCCATGTCGAGCAGGGCGTGGTCGGGGAGCCTGTAAAGCCGGGCCACCGCCGCCTCGGAGGTTTTGCCCGTCGCCGCCGCCACATGGGTGAACCCCGCCGCCCGCGCCACGTCGATGCCGCGATGGATAGAATGGATCCAGGCCGAGCACGAATAGGGTTTGACGATCCCCGTCGTACCCAGAATGGACAGGCCGCCGACGATCCCCAGGCGCGGGTTCCAGGTGCGGGTGGCAAGGTCCTCGCCATCCGCCACGTGTACAGTGATCAGAACATCGCCGGGGGCACCATGGGAGGTGGCCAATTGTGTGATGGTCCGGGTCATCATGGCGCGGGGGACGGGGTTGATGGCGGGTTCTCCCACGCCCAAGGGCAGGCCGGGCATGGTGACGGTGCCAACGCCAGCTCCGGCGGCGAAGCTAACGCCGCTGCCCTCGGCGCCAAGGCTCACCTCAGCGATAATCAGGGCGCCATGGGTCACATCGGGATCGTCGCCGGCATCCTTGACAATACCGGCTATGGCGGCGGATTTGTCCAGCCCCTCATAGGCGAGCGCGAACGCTGGGCGCTGACCGCCGGGCAGGGTGATTGTTACCGGATCGGTGAACCTGCCGGTCAGCAGCGCGCCATAGGCCGCGGCGGTTGCGGCGGTGGCGCAAGCGCCGGTAGTCCAGCCGCTTCGAAGCTCCGATTTGGGTGGCGTTTTCATTCCAGCCTTATAATCCCCCGGCCGGGCCGCCGCCAGCCGGGCCTTGGGAGGGTGCCATGACCAATACCGATCTGCCGGAGTTTTTGCCGGGCCATGTCTGGCTGGTGGGGGCCGGGCCTGGCGATGCAGGGCTTTTGACCCGGCTCGCGGCCCACGCCCTGGCTCATGCCGATGATATTGTCTATGACGCCCTGGTGAGCGACGCTGTTCTGGCGCTGGCCGGCCCGAAGGCAAACCTCCACTATGCGGGAAAACGCGGCGGCAAGCCCTCGGCGAGCCAGCCCGATATCTCAGCGCAAATTATCAAACTGGCAAAAGACCGCTCCAGAGTGTGCCGGCTCAAGGGCGGCGATCCGTTTGTGTTTGGCCGGGGTGGGGAAGAAGCTCTGGCTTTACGTACCGCAGGCGTGCCGTTTCGGATCGTCCCGGGGATTACGGCGGGCATAGGCGGGCTGGCTTATGCCGGCATTCCGCCGACCCACCGTGACGCCAATGCCGCGGTGACTTTCCTCACCGGCCACGATGCTAGCGGCCAGACGCCCCACACTATCGACTGGGCGGCTTTGAGCGGTGGTGCGCCGGTGATTGTCATCTATATGGGACTGAAACATCTTGGAGAGATCTGCGCGCGCCTTATGGGTGTCGGGCGCGGGGCCGACGAGCCGGTCGCTGTTATCTCCAACGCCACCCTGCCGAACCAGAACGTTGTTACCACCACACTTGAAAATGCCGAAGCGGATGCCGGCCGGCACGGGCTGAAGCCGCCGGTTCTGGTGGTTGTTGGCCCGGTGGTCGATTTGCGCCAGAGCCTGAGCTGGTTTGAGCCCGGCGCCAAATCGTGAGCGGGGGATTGAGGGGATTTGTGCTTGCCGCGCCCGGTTCGGGCAGCGGTAAAACCCTGGTGACCATGGGTCTTGCCGCAGCTTTTGTTCAAGGGGGGCGGAAAATTGCTGCGTTCAAAACCGGGCCAGATTATATCGATCCAGCGTTTCTGGCCGCCGCCAGCGGAACGGAATGTTTCAATCTGGACCCCTGGGCCATGCGCGTGGGAACCGCCGCGCGGATAATTGCCGCCGCCGGCGATGGCGCCGATCTGATGATTGTCGAAGGCGTGATGGGTCTTTTTGAGGGCCGGCCGGTGGTGGCGGTTCGACCGCCGATCTGGCGGCCCGGCTGGGGCTGCCGGTCATCCTGGTGGTCGATGCGGCGCGGTCGGGCCAAAGCGTCGGTGCGGTGGTGAGCGGTTTTGCGTCCCATCGCGATGACATCACCATAGCCGGGGTGATCTGCAACCGGGTGGCCAGTCCGCGTCATGAGCGGTTGCTCGCCGAGGGGCTGCAGGACACCGGAATACCAACCTTGGGCATGTTGCCGCCGCTGGCGGACTTAACTTTGCAGAGCCGCCATCTTGGTCTGGTGCAAGCTTCCGAACGCGTCGATCTTGCTGCATTGACCGACCGGGCCGCGGCATGGGTGCAGCGCCATGTTGATATCGCCGTGATTGACGCACTGGCCCGGCCGGTATTGGGGATTGAGGCGCCACTGCCCGGTCCCGCCGTGCCGCCGTTTGGCCAGCGTATTGCCATTGCCAGTGACAGGGCATTTGGGTTTGCTTACCCGCATCTGCTTGGCGGTTGGCGGGACGCGGGCGCGGAAATCTTCCCGTTTTCGCCGCTGAACGGTGAGGCGCCGGCGCCGACCGCCGATGCGGTCTTTCTGCCCGGCGGCTATCCCGAGCTCCATGCCGGCGTTATTGCCGCCAACCGCG
>QILX01000167.1 GCA_003232175.1 Hyphomicrobiales bacterium
CAAAAAACTCCGAACAAAACCGACATATCCCAGCCGGCCGGACAAGACGTTTTCCATCACCGTCAGCCGCTCCACCAGAGCATATTCCTGAAAAATCATGCCCATTTTCCGGCGGGCTTTACGCAAAGCGCCCGAGCCCAGCGCAGTGATATTCACCCCATTGAGGATCGCCTGACCGGAGGTAGGTTCCACCAGCCGGTTGGTGCAGCGGATCAGCGTGCTCTTGCCCGCGCCCGATGGCCCGATCAGCGCCACGACCTGCCCCGTTGGAATTTCCAGGTCGACATCGATCAGCGCGCGATCACCGGTCGGATAGGTTTTCGTCAGCTTTTTGAGTTGAAACATTTATCCCCTGCCCCAGAACGTAAAAAGGCCGCGGGCGATACCGCCCGCGGCTCCAAAGTGGCTTAGTTGCAGGTGTATTTGATACCGTTGGCCGTATCGATTTTACGGATAACATCCCAGAAAACCTTATAGGTCATTTCGAGGAACTTACCTTCACCGGATTTCGAAAATTCTTCTTCCAGAGTGGTTCCCGCCCACTCGAAAGAGAAAAATGCTTCCTTGATTTTGGCTTTTAGTTCCGGCTTGAGATTGTAGACGGTACCAAAACCAGTGGTCGGAAAGGTTTGAGACTTGTAGATCGATATTACCTGATCTGCCTTAACCACATCGCGCAGGATCATGCGCTGCAGCACCGAGTTGGCGATCGACGCAGCTTTGTAGTCTTTGTTGGCAACGCCCATTATGGAGTTGTCATGTTTACCCGAGAAAGCCGCTTCAAAATCGCGGCCGGGTATCATGTCAAAATCAGCTTTCAGGATCGCCGAAGGCGCCTTGAAACCGGAGTTTGATGTTTGAGTTGTAAAGGCGAGCTGCTTGCCTTTGATATCCTCAACCTTTTCGATGCCGCTGCCGGGATAGGTGATGATTTCCATCTCATATCCGAAGCTGCCGTCCTTACGGGCCATGAGAACAAACGGGTTGAACCCGGCGCAGTTCACAGCCAGCGGATTGGATCCGGTATTAAAACCGGCGACGTGCAGGCGGCCAGAGCGCATCGCTTCGATTTGAGCCGCATTGCTCTGTACCGGGAAGAACTGGACTTTCTTGCCGGTCACTTTTTCCATGTGAACCAAAAAGTCACTCCAGGCGGTCTTGTAAACAGCGGGATCTTCAACTGGCGTGTAAGCAAAAACCAGCGTATCCGGGTCAAGAAGTTTTGACGGATCGGTCGGTGTATCTGCCAATAAATCGCCATCTACGTCGCAGAATCGTTTATCGAGCGTGCCGCGCGGGCACTCTTGTGCGTAGGACGCACCAGACGCAAAAACGGAAACAGCGAGTACCGCCGCTGCGCCGAGCAATAATTTTTTAAGTGTCATTCCTGTTTCTCCCTCAATTGCTATCCCTTTTAAAAGGGTTACAGGTTTGTTTCACATGTTAGGTCAAATGGCAATCGACGTCGTATTTCGACAATAGTACAATAAGGTTCGATTATTCGGCAAACCCTGACCAAATCTGGCCGCTGGCAAGATGAAAACTGGCCTAGCCAATTCAAGAGGTAATATATGCCACTCGGTTGCGACTTGATCACCACCAGCGGCATCACTCCGTTCTTTTGTCTTGCAAATACCGCGGAAGTCGGAATCAAACCACCGGACCTTCGCCGCGGCGACGCGCTCACGACCTGGGTTCGGTCTTTGTCCGGGTTTCAGAAAGAGGCGCTGGTGGCCTCGGCCCGCACCGGCAATGTCTGGCGTTTGGTGTCAGACGAAGGCCCTTATCTTGATGGCCATGACGCCGCACCATGCCCGCTGGCATTTCTGACCGCGGGCATGATCGCATCTTATATGAATGAGATCGTGGCCCTGGCGGAGCAGCGGCATGTGTCCATAACAAAGCTTCGCCTGATCCAGGACAACACCTATACAATGAAAGGCTCTATGCCAAAGCGCACCATGGTGGGCGGCGCCTTGCCGGTAGAGCTTGAAGTTGAAATCGAGTGCAATTTGGGCGGCGCGGCACTCAGATGGAGGCGATTTCAGCCTCGCCCCTGAATGGCCTGATGCGGGGTCAGCTGATCAGCCGGTTTGCTCTGGCCAAAAATGGTGTTGAACTTGTCCCACGCAAAGTCGCGCAGCTGGACGCACCGATTTATCCAGACCCAGGGGACCGCTTTGCCAGGTCGGCGGCACAAGCCCACGACCTGGTTTTGATGGAACCGATCGGCATCACACCGAAAAAGCAGGTCACGGGCGGCACTTCTACAGCCTCATCCAGCCTCGCCGAAGAGCAGAACCGCACCTTGAATATCGGCGCGACCTGTATATTGCGCCCAGATGGCATCAAGGAAATCGCGGCATTGCAATACAGCCCCCACGGCACCTCCTTCAGGTTTTTGTCCGAGGAAGGCGCGGCAAATGGCGGACGCGGTCGGGCACCGGATGCCAATTCTCTCATCTCCGCCGGCATCGGGTTTTGTTTCATGACCCAGTTCGGACGCTTTGCCGCCATGTCAAATCTCGATCTGGATGAATACCGCATCGTCCAGGACACCCATTTCTCCCTTGGCGGCGCATCGGGTGGAACCGGGCAGGCCGGCGAGGCCGACCCGGTGGAAACCCATGTCTACCTGCAAACCAGCGAGAGTGACGACGTGGCGCGGGAAATGCTCGATATATCGGAGCAGACATGTTTTCTGCACGCCTTCTGCCGCACCGACCTCAAGACAAAACTGAAAGTAACCAACTGAACACCCGTTACACCGTTTCTCTGGCGCTGCAACATGCCACCTGATAAACCGGTGGCCGAACGGAGTAAAAGAAGACGCCCAAAATGACCAGGACCGATCCGCGCCGCGCTGAAATTGCGCGAAATACCAACGAAACCGAAGTGACAGTCAGGCTCGATCTTGATGGCACCGGCCAATCCCGTGTCAAGACCGGGGTGGGGTTTCTCGATCATATGCTGGATCAGCTTGCAGCCCATGCCTTGCTGGACCTGGACGTTGACGCCAGGGGTGACCTTCATATCGACATGCACCACACGGTCGAGGACGTTGGCATCGCCATCGGCCAGGCTTTACGCCAGGCCCTGGGCGACAAGCGCGGTATCCGCCGCTATGCCAGCATCGATCTGGCCATGGACGAGTGCCTGACCCGCGTCGCCGTGGATATCTCGGGAAGGCCTTATCTTGTGTGGAAGGTCGAATTCTCTAGTCCGAAGATCGGCGAATTGGATACCGAGCTCATCCGTGAGTGGTTCCAGGCTTTCACCCAGAACGCCGGTATTACCCTTCACGTTGAAAACCTTCACGGGAAAAATAATCACCATATCGCCGAAACATGTTTCAAGGCCCTGGCAAGGGTGTTGCGGGTTGCTCTGGAAATCGATCCCCGGACTGCCGGCGCCATACCTTCGACCAAGGGCGCGCTTTAACGCCGACACATAAACAAGCCATTGGATTGACAATGCGCACCTACACCGTTCATCGCCCCAGCCGAGCCGCCGGCGACGCCGAACTTGAGGCCGAGCAAACCATTTTCATCAAAGAAGGGTTCTGCTGGCCGGCGCTTTTTGTGCCCTTTTTATGGTTTATCTATCACCGCATGTGGCTGGTCCTCATTGGTTATGTCATTTCCATGATGTTTCTTGGCGCCCTGCCGGCAATTTTGGGATTCAGCTCGTTTATTGGCGGTGCCATAACAATTGTCTTTCAGGCGGTATTGGCCGCCGAGGCAAATGATTTGCGCCGTTGGACCCTGAAACGATCGAGATTTGAGTTCGTGCATGTGGTTCACGCACCATCGCTGTTTGCCGCCGAGGCCGCCTATTTTACCCAATGGGCCGAGCACATCGCCTCCGCCGAGACGAAAAACGCCAACAACCAGGCCCAGATTGCGTTCCGGCTTGACGCACCACCAACAGATCCCCGGGCCCCAACCGCGACGCCGGCATGAAAACCGTTGCCATTGTTGATTATGGATCGGGCAATCTGAAGTCAGCGGAAAAATCCTTCCAGCGCGCTACACGCGAGGCTGGCACCGGCCATACCATCGCAGTAACCTGCGACCCCGAGCTTGTCTTGCGCGCCGACCGGGTGGTGCTGCCCGGCGTTGGCGCCTTTGCCGATTGCAAAACCGGTATAGAAGCCGTGCCCGGCATGACCGAAGCCCTGAACGAGACTGCCCAAGACAAAGCCAGGCCGTTTTTCGGCATCTGTGTCGGAATGCAGCTCATGGCCACCACGGGCCACGAACACAACTCCACCGCGGGGTTTGGC
>QILX01000176.1 GCA_003232175.1 Hyphomicrobiales bacterium
CCTTGACAGTCGCCATGCTATCCAGTCCCGCAGGAAACCCACAATAGACGGCGATCTGCAGCAGAACCTCCTGAATTTCCACCTCTGTCACGCCATTGCGCAAAGCACCCCGCGTGTGCAGCGCCAGTTCTTTGTTCCGGCCAAGTGCCGCAATCATGGCAAGGTTGATCAAAGAGCGGTCGCGCGCGCCCAAACCGGGCCGTGACCAAACCGCGCCCCAGCAATATTCCGTTACAAGCTCTTGCATCGGCCTGGAAAAATCGTCCGCATCGGCAAGCGAACGCTCGACATGTTCGGGCGATAGGACCCGTCTGCGCATTTCCATGCCTTTTTCATAATTTTCGGTTGTCATACTGATATTCTTTCATGGAAAAGATCGCGCGACGTCGATCAGGATCAACGCCGCGCTTGTAGGTCTTTTTTATGCGCAAGCCCTTCTCAGAGATCGGTGCGCTGATTTCAAAGCCCCACTGTCCAGTCGCGAACAACCGGCCCGCCACGACTGCGCACCTGACGGATGAATTCGCGGACGACATCGCTGGCCGGGATACCTTTTGCCTCAAGTCCCACGGCCCATTCCTTGGCAATGTTTGGCAAGGCATTTGCCCACTCGACCCTTGCGTCCTCTGTCATGTCGATCACGGTAAGGCCCTGTTCTTGCATCGTCGACAGACCGTTTATTTCTGCCGCTTCCTGCGTCTCAATCATGTCTGCGTGATAGGCGCGTCCTACCTCATTGATCACAGCTTGCACGGGTGCGGGAAGCCCCGCCATTCTGCGCGCATTGATCGCCAGGGCCCCCCAGGACATTGCGCCGAAATTGGCGGTCAGCATGAATGGGGCAACTTCATGCGTCTTGAAATTCGACCCAAGGCCTGCCGGAAGCAGAACTCCATCATAAACGCCGGCCGCCAGGTCATTATATATTTGTGGCGGATCTACCTGCACCGGTGTGATTCCCGCGCCTTTCAGCCAGTTGAGGTTTGGCCCGATGCCGCCAATTTTTTTACCGTCCAGACCATCCAGATTCTCAGCACCCTCTTTGAGGAACAACTGAAAATTGTCGACACCGATGCCCGCAAGGTAATGCAGGCCATTGTCACCCCAACTGGCCCCCATGGCAGGGATCGTCTGGTTCATCTCGTCCACAGACGGCACCACTACGCTGTATTTTTCCGAGGCGAAGGGGGCAAAATAACTTACCACATGCATCGGCAGTTTGGCGGGGTTGAATGCGGCACCGACGATCGCGATATCAACGATTTGTTGTTCGACGGCGTCGATTTCCCCGCCGATTTTGGCAACGCTGCCGGAATATGCTGTTGTCCACTCGATCTCATATTCCCCGGTTTCAGCAAGGCGGCGGCTCACCTCGGGAATGAAGAATTTGTCAAGCCGGTTTACCCAAGTGACAACCGGAGCATGTCCGGCGGCCACCGACAGGCGTATTGTCTCGGCAGCATGAAGAATAGCAGGTGCTGCGAACATACCGACTGTAGCGGTGCCGGCTTTCAGAAAGTTACGACGTTTCATTGGATAAATTTCCTCCCCATTAGGTTTTCAGGATCCGCCAACCGGCTTTAGCCAGCCGAGTTGGCGGAATACGTGTGTTTGCTCGATGATGGTTTCTTTCGCGGCAATTTTGCCGTCCCGGATGGTGTGAATGGCAATCCCTGGCCAGGCGCAATGTTGCCCGGTTTCCGGGTAACCCATCCATTTTCCTTTGTGGGTTCCTTCGAACCAGATCTGTGTGACAACCTGGTCGCCTTCGGCCCACTGAGCGCGGATTGTGTCAAAACAATCAGGGAAAATATCGTGAAAAGAGCGTAACCACGTTTCGACCCCCTGGTGTCCTGTGAGGCCATCGTTGATCTGGCAATCACTGGTAAAAATTTCCGGGATCCGATCGTAACGGCGCTCATTTAGAAGATCTAAAAAGAACGACGCAGCGATCTCTTTGTTCCTGGAAAAGTTACTCATCTGCCGACCTCTGCTTCAATCTCGAATGAGTATGAACTTGCCAAGTGTATGCGCGTGTGTCAATAGATTGTATGACAATACTATTAAATGACGAAATGGCGTGGAGCGCGAAGGAGAACTGTATGGGCACGCTGTTGCGGTGGTTGAAGCCTTTTCACATTCTGATCAACGTGACGAATGCAATCGGCACAATGGGGATATTTGCGATCATGTTGCTGATTGTCACAGATGTGACGATGCGCTCGCTCATAGGCCGCCCATTGGTCGGAGTCCCTGAAATTGTTAAGCTCGGCATTGTATCAATTGTATTCCTGCAGGCGGCCCACACGCTGGCAGTCGGGCGCTTCACCTCTTCCGAGGCGTTTCTCAAACTGGTACGGCCAAGGCTTTTCGGTCCGTATACATGTTGGCCGGGGCGGCTTTGTTCTATTTTGTCGCTCGCGGGGCTTTGGACCAGGTTGGCTACGCCTACGAAGGTCAAGATTTTGTTGGCTCGCAAGGCCTCTTTACGATTCCGATCTGGCCGGTTCATGCGACTATCCTGTTTGGTTCAACCCTGCTTTCAATCCAGTTTTGCATCAGCGCCGTCACCCTATGGGCGGACCCAGCGATCCTGAAGGAAGCGGATGAGCAACCGCCAATCAGCGAGGAGACCGCCCGATGAGCCCGGTAGAGATCGGTTTCCTGTCCATCGCCGCAATCGTGTTTTGCCTCTATTTTGGTGTGCCGATCGTCGTGGCCCTGGCGGGCGCATCCTTCGTTGGCGTCTTTCTGATAAGAGGTGACATAGAAATCGCAACAAGCGTCCTTTCCCTCGCCGCGAGCGAAACGATTGCATCCTATGTTTTTGGCGTCATCCCGCTGTTTGTTC
>QILX01000094.1 GCA_003232175.1 Hyphomicrobiales bacterium
GCATGTTGATGGTCTTGGAAATGGCACCTGAAATAAAGGGTTGGGCAGCCGCCATCATTTTGATATGGCTTTGCACCGACAGGTACCGGACCCCTTTGCGGCCGCACGGATTGGCGCAATCAAAGACCGCCAGATGGTCGTCTTCAAGGCCCGGCGCGCCCTCCACGGTCATGGCGCCGCAGCAATAAAGGTTGGCCTCTTCGATATCCTTGGCACTGTAACCGATGGCGGCGAGAAGGTCGAAATCCATCGCATCAAGGCTCTTGGCATCAAGCCCAAGGGTCTGGGTGCAAAACGCCTCGCCAAGGGTCCATTTGTTGAACGCAAACTTGATATCAAAGGCCTGTGCCAAAGCGCCTTCCAGCGCTTCGATCTGGTCGCCGGTAAAGCCTTTTTCCATCAAGGTTTCGTGGTTGACGCCTGGGGCCTTTCGCAGCGTTGCGTGCCCCACGGCGTATTCGATGATCGCTTTGATCCCGGTCTCGTCATACCCGAGAGTTTTAAGGGCCGCCGGAACCGCCTGGTTTATAATCTTGAAGTATCCGCCGCCGGCGAGTTTCTTGAATTTTACCAAGGCAAAATCCGGCTCGATGCCGGTTGTATCGCAATCCATCACCAGACCGATGGTGCCGGTCGGGGCAATCACTGAAACTTGCGCATTGCGATAGCATGGCTCGAGCGCCAAGGTTCTGATCGGTAAGGCTGCCGTGATCAAGCGGAATGGGAAGGGTCGATAGCGCCTCATAGGCCCGTGATTCGCCATGGGCAGCGCGAGTGTGGTTGCGGATCACCCGCAGCATCGGTTCCGAATTTTCCTTATAACCGTGGAAGGCCCCAAGTTCACTCGCCATCTCGGCCGACGTGGCGTAGGCGACGCCGGTCATCAGCGCGGTGATTGCGGCGCATTTGGCCCGCGCTTCGTCCGAATCGTAAGGTACGCCATCGATCATCAGCAGGCCGCCAATATTGGCGTAACCAAGTCCAAGGGTCCGGTATTTGTAGGAAAGCTCGGCGATGGCGTGAGAAGGAAACTGCGCCATCAAAACTGAAATTTCCAAGGTAAGGGTCCACAGCCGCACCCCATGTTCAAACGCATCGACTTGGAAGGTGCCATCCGGATCACGGAATTTCATCAAATTGAGCGACGCCAGATTGCAGGCCGTATCGTCCAGGAACATATATTCCGAACACGGGTTGGAGGCGCGGATTTCCCCCGCCGCCGGGCAGGTGTGCCAGTCATTGATGGTGGTGTGAAACTGCAGGCCCGGATCCGCCGAGGCCCAGGCGGCATGGCCAATTTTCTCCCACAGCTCGCGGGCGGGCAGTGTCTCGGTCACCGCGTCAACGGTCCGCGCCTGAAGCTGCCAGTCAGCGTCTTTTTCGACCGCGGTCAGAAATTCGTCGCTTATACGTACGGTATTGTTGGAGTTTTGCCCTGAAACCGTAAGGTAGGCTTCTGAGTCCCAGTCGACGTTGTAAGTCTCGAATGCCATCGCAGTATATCCCTGGCGGGCGAACTGGACGACGCGGCGAATGTAATTATCGGGCACGTGGGATTTGCGGGCGGCACGAATTTCCCGTTTGAGGGCGGGGTTCTTTTTGGCATCGAAACAGTCATCACCAGAGCCCGAACAATTGACGCAGGCCTTGAGGATGGCATTCAGCGCCTTGGCGCAGACTTTGGAGCCGGTGACCAGGGCTGCGACTTTTTGTTCTTCCTTGACCTTCCAGTCGATGAACTGCCCGATATCGGGGTGATCGATATCGACTACGACCATTTTGGCCGCCCGCCGGGTCGTGCCGCCGGATTTTATCGCGCCCGCCGCCCGGTCGCCGATTTTAAGGAAGCTCATCAGGCCGGAGGACTTGCCTCCCCCTGAAAGCGGTTCGTTCTCGCCCCTGAGCTTGGAGAAATTCGAACCTGTTCCCGAGCCGTATTTGAACAGGCGCGCTTCACGAACCCAAAGGTCCATGATGCCGTTCTGATTGACCAGATCGTCCTCAATCGACTGGATGAAACAGGCATGAGGCTGAGGGTGTTCATAGGCCGATTGCGATGGTTTGACTTCGCCGGTTTTAAAATCGACGTAATAGTGGCCCTGTCCCGGGCCATCGATGCCATAGGCCCAATGCAGGCCGGTATTGAACCATTGCGGGGAGTTGGGCGCACATGCCTGGTCCGCCAGCATATAGCGAATTTCGTCGAAATACGTCCGGGCGTCGTCTTCGGTGGAGAAATAGCCGCCCTTCCAGCCCCAATAAGTCCAGGTGCCGGCCAGGCGGTCAAATACCTGGGTGGCGCTCATTTCCGAGCCGTAACGCTGCTCCTCGGGCAGTTCGGCCAAAGCGTCGGTATCGGCCTCATGACGCCACAACCAGCTGGGGACTGAATTTTCTTCAACAGTTTTAAGGCGGGTGGGAACACCGGCACGGCGAAAATATTTCTGCGCCAGAATATCGGCTGCGACCTGGCTGAACTTTTCGGGCACGTCGATGCCTTCAAGCTTAAAGACGATGCTGCCGTCCGGGTTGCGAATCTCGCTCGTGGTTTTACGGAAGCCAATGCCTTCATAGGCAGATGTTTCGGCGGTAGTGAAATGTCGTTCAATTCGCATTTTGTCCCCAATTCGGCGCCAGATGGGGCACCATTCCCGCGAGTACCCCAGAAGGCACTTTCACCAGTATCCAGTTACATTATGATTCAGCCCGAAGCTCAGACGATCCGGACCGCTAACAAACTTCCTCTCCCGCATTCCTCTTTTTGGCACCTCTTGGCCCATGGTTTGAACCAAGCAACTTTGCCTCCAACCGCCTCCCTGGTGGCGGTTTTTCTGTCGCCAATCCCCAACAATTTATCCCCTTGGGACAAACTGTGGACAGCCAGGTCGA
>QILX01000146.1 GCA_003232175.1 Hyphomicrobiales bacterium
CGGCGAAAGCCAGGCAGGCTGGGTATATGCCGCCATGGGAGCCGCAAATCGCCACCCGGCCGGATGTGGGCTGACCGGTATCGGTAATCGAGTTCAGGAGCATCGGCGGTGAGAATGTCATGGTGATAAGCCTGGTTCGGCTTGACAACAATGTAAATGTCAAATTCAATTTCGGCGAATTCGCTTGTCGTCCGCCGGCCCGATTAAATCCCCAGCGGTCAGCTATGTTCAGGCCGCTCAGGGAGTTAAAGATCGTACATGGCTCAAGCAAATTTCGACCGCCACAAGGCCCTTGAACTGCTCACCATGATGGAGCGCATTCGCGCCTTTGAAACCCAGGCCGTGGCGGCGGCGGAGCAAAAACTGGTGCTGGGGGCAATCCACCCCTCGATCGGTCAGGAAGCCGCCGCCACAGGCGTCGTCGGCGCCATGGCAGATGACGATTCTTTCAACCCATCGCGGTCATGGCCATACCCTGGCCAAGGGGGCCGATCACCTGGCGATGATGCGCGAGCTTCTGGGCCGAAAGGGCGGGTGTTGCGGCGGCAAGGGCGGCTCGATGCATATCGCCGATTTTGGTGTCGGCATGTTGGGGGCCAACGGGGTCGTCGGCGCCAATATCGTCATTGCCGCCGGTGCCGCTCACGGGCTCAAGCTCAGGCGCGAAACCAAGGTCGTGGTGTGCATCTTCGGCGATGGCGCGATTAATCGCGGCACGTTTCTGGAAGGGCTCAACTGGGCCAAGGTTTTCGGGCTGCCGATCCTTTTTGTCTGCGAGGACAACCAGTATTCCGCCTCGACAAAAACCGCCGTCATGAGCGCCGGGACGGGTCCGGTGGCACGGGCGCAAGGGCTGGGGCTGCCGGCGGCCAGGGTCGATGGCAACGATGTGCAGGCGGTGCTCGATCTGGCCCGCCAGACCATTGCCCGCATCCGCGATGGCGGCGGTCCCGAACTGCTTCACACCGTGACCTACAGAAGCGCCGGGCATACCGCCACCGACCCTGCCGACTATCGCCCCGCGGGGGAGGCGGAAACCTCTCGTCGCGACAACGATCCGATTGTGCGCTGGCGCGGGGTGCTGGAGCTTGCAGGGGTGTCACGCGACGAAATGGACGCAATCGCCACGGGGGCGGACGCCGAGATGGGGCAGGCCCTGGCTGATGCGGCGGCAAGCCCCTGGCCGGATGATAATTCCGTATTCGACGATGTTCAGGACATCGGCAGCCCGGCGATTGAGGCCTACTGACCCATGAAGATGACTTATATGGAAGCTGGCCGTCAGGCGGTGATCGAGGCGATGCGGGCCGACCCCATGGTCTGGTGCCTGGGCGAGGATCTGGGGCGCGGTGGGGTTTTTGGCCAGTACAAGGGCCTTAGTGAGGAATTCGGTCCCGAACGCATATCCGATACGCCGATTTCCGAAGCCTGCATCATGGGCGCGGCCTTTGGCGCCGCCTTGGTTGGCACCAGGCCTATCGTCGAGATGCGGTTTTCCGATTTTGCCCTTTGCGCCGTTGATGAGCTGGTCAACCAGATCGCCAAGGCCCGGTTCATGTTCGGCGGCCAGTCGCGCGCGCCGATGGTGATCCGCGAGCCGGTCGGCATGTGGCGTTCCTGCGCCGCCCAGCATTCCCAGTCGCTGGAAAGCTGGTACACCCATATTCCGGGACTGGTGGTGGTTTGCCCGTCGAGCCCGCAGGACAATTTCGATCTTCTACGCGCCGCTATCGCTTGCGATGATCCGGTGGTTTATATGGAACACAAGAACTATTGGGCGCTCGAGGGCGAGGTGGACCTTGATGCTGAACCTGTTGAACTGGGTACAGCGAAGCGCTTGCGCCAGGGGGGCGATATCACCATGGTCAGCTGGTCGGGCACGGTTCATCAGGTGACCGAGGCCGCCGATGAATTGAAGTCCGAGGGTATTTGTGCCGACGTGATCGACTTGCGCTGTCTGTGGCCATGGGACAAATCCATGGTGCTCGAAAGTGTCTCCCGCACCGGACGCCTGCTTGTCGCCCATGAGGCGGTGTCGGTCGGCGGATTTGGCGCTGAAATCGTTGCTACCGTCGCCGAACGGGCCGGGGACAACCTCAAAGCCCCGCCGGTTCGCCTTGGCGCGCCGCGCTCGCTGATCGCCTATGCGCCCAATCTGGAAGACCAGTTGCGGGTCACAGCAGCGATGATCGCCGACGCCGCCCGCAGAGCCACCGGGAGGGCCGCATGTTGAATTCCAATGAAACGCTGGAGATGACCGGCGGCGAAGCCCTGGCGCGGGCTTTGCGCGGCTGCGGGGCTGAAGTGATGTTTGGCATGGGCGGTTTTCAGCTTCTGCCTTTTTACGACGCAGTGCGCCGTTTGGGGCTCGACCATACCCTGATCAATGACGAACGCTGCGGGGTATTCGCCGCCGACGCCTGGGCCAAGATCACCGGCAAGGTCGGGGTTGTCGACGCTACATTGGGACCTGGCGCGACCAATCTGGTCACCGGTCTGGTCGAGGCGCTGAACGCCGGCACTGCCCTTGTCGCCATTGTCGCCGACAGCCACCGGGATCATTCGTGGAAGAACATGACCCAGGAGGCCCGGCAGATGGAGATTTTGCGCCCTGCCGCCAAGGAGCTGATCCGGGTTGAATCCATCAAGCGCATTCCCGAGCTTGTCGCCAGGGCCTTCCATGT
>QILX01000341.1 GCA_003232175.1 Hyphomicrobiales bacterium
ACCCTGGCCAAAACCGAGACGGTGGCGCTAACCCGTACCCAGGACGGAAATGCCCTGATCCGGCTGGCATTCACCCCGCCGCCTTTTATCATTCGTGATGTCGAGGCGGACGATCGCGCCGATCTTGTGCAGGCTGAAGACGTCGCCAAAAAACACAGCAAAGAAAAGGTCGTGACCAGAAACCGCCGCGAACGCAAGCAATTGTATTGCATGGCCGCCGCCGTCTATTACGAGGCGCGCGGCGAATCCCAGCTTGGACAGCGTGCCGTGGCCCAGGTGGTCATGAACCGGGTGGAAAGCAAGCGTTATCCAAATACGGTTTGTGCCGTGGTTTTCCAGGGCGAAAGCAAGCGTAATCGCTGCCAGTTCTCATTTGCCTGCGACGGCAAGCCTGAAAGCCCGCGCCCCGGCAAGTCCTGGAGCCTGGCCATGGACATCGCCAAACGCTTTGAAGCCGGCGAGCGCCTGGAAAAAGTCGCCGATGCGCTGAATTACCACGCCGACTACGTAAACCCCCGTTGGTCACGGTCCATGCGCCGCATCAGCAAAATCGGCCGCCATATCTTCCTCCAGGGCGGTTAAGTCCCGGGCTCCGAGCGCCGCTCACATAAGGCATCATCTCTTCGGTCATTACCCGACTTGATCGGGTAATCCAGTAACCACCGTCTTTGGCGTGGATTACTGCTGTGCCCCAAATCGCAAACACCGGGGCTATTCAATCGCATCCAGTCCGATATCCAGAACCGGGGCGGAGTGGGTCAGCGCGCCAACGGAAATCAGGTCGACACCGGTGGCGGCGATGGCGGCAATCGTGGTCTCGTCGACACCGCCCGAAGCCTCCAGAACCACAGCCCCGCCAGCAAGACACACAGCTTGGGCCAGATCGTCCAGACCCATATTGTCGAGCATGATTACATCGGGCGCACCGCCCGGGGCGTCCAGCGCCTGGCGCAATTGTTCCAGAGTATCGACCTCGACCTCGATTTTGACCATGTGGCCGGCATGGGCCCGCGCCGCCGCCATCGCCGGGGCAATTCCGCCAGCGGCGGCCAGATGGTTGTCCTTGATCAGCACCGCGTCATCGAGGCCAAAGCGGTGGTTCTGCCCGCCACCGGCCCGCACGGCGTATTTTTCCAGCGCCCTGAGCCCCGGCGTCGTCTTGCGGGTGCAGCACACCGCCGCGCCGCTGCCGGCGATCAGATCGACAAACTGGGCGGTTTTGGTGGCGATACCGCTTAAATGGCCAAGGAAATTAAGGGCGGTGCGCTCGGCGCCAAGGGCGCCCCGCACCGGGCCATCGATGCGGGCGATGGTGCCCCCCGCCGCCACATCCTCGCCGTCGGACGTGACGGCGGTGAAGCTCAGGCGGCGGTCAAGGGCGGTGAACGCCTCAGCGGCAAGACAAAGACCGGCCACGCGGCCCCGTTGCCGGGCACAGATGACCCAGCTTGCCGAGGCGTCGGCGGCGATGACGCTGTTGGAGGTAATGTCGCCGCGTCGCCCCAGATCTTCCGCCAGGGCCGCACCAACGGCGGTCCTGATGATGTGGGCCGGTGGCGGGCTCAGGCCGGGAATGACAAAATTCAGGTCATCCATATGACGCCACGTTTGGTTTTTCCGCCCGCCCTGAGACAGCGCCTGGGGGAGAAATCTCGATGTCCCCGTCCACCAGCTGCGTATGGCTGCGGTGGGCGAGGGCGGGGTTCTCACTGTTAAAGTCGAGCCGGTAATGCCCACCCCGGCTTTCCTGGCGCGCCAGGGCCGTGGCGGCAACCACAGCGGCGGCGGTCAGCATATTGGAGATCAAGCCGTGCCCGCTCAGGCCATGACGCAAGGCATCGATCATCGCCACAGCCTCGGCCAGCCCGGACCCGTTGCGCTCCACCCCGACATTCTCGCTCATCATCCGCCGCAAAGCCCTGGTCTGGCTGGCGCTGATAAACCCGGTTGCCGGTTGCGCTGGCGAGGGGGCGGCAGACGCGGGTAATGGCCCCGGCGTCATGTCGCTGATGTCATCGGCGATACGCGCACCAAAAACCACCGCCTCCAGCAGCGAATTCGACGCCAGCCGGTTGGCGCCATGGGCGCCGGTGGAGGCGACTTCGCCGCAGGCCCAAAGCCTCTTGACCGTGCTGCGCCCATCGGCATCGGTCAAAACGCCGCCCATGTGATAGTGAGCCGCGGGAGCCACGGGGATGAGGTCGGTTTCAGGATCCAGCCCGGCGGCGCGGGCGAACCGGTAAACGGTGGGGAAATCGCGTTCCATCCGGGCGCCAAGTTGGCCGCGGCAGTCCAGGAAGGCGCCTCTTGGTGAATTTGCCTCCCCAAACACGCGCGGGCGACAATATCGCGCGGCGCAAGCTCGGCCATTTCATGCACGCGGAGCAAAAACCGGTCGCCGTTGCGATTGACCAGTTTTGCGCCTTCCCCCCGCAGTGCCTCGGTCGCAAGCGGCGCGGGGTCCTTGCCGACATCGATGGCGGTGGGATGAAACTGCACAAATTCCGCATCGGCGATCACGGCCCCGGCCCGCGCCGCCATGCCGATGCCTTCCCCCCGCGCATCCACAGCATTGGTGGTGACGGCGAAAAGCCGGCCAATGCCCCCCGTCGCCAGAACAACGGCGCGCGCGGGGACAAATGTGGTGGTGGCAAGGTCGGCCCGCGCCGTGGCGTCGGACCGGGCCACCAGGACACCGGTCACCTGCCCGTTGTCGGTTACAGTTTCAAGCGCGGTGAAATTCTCCCAGATGTCGATGTGGGCGGCGTTGGCGGCGGCCGAAATCAGCGCCGCCATGATCTGCGCTCCGGCCATGTCGCCGCGCACATGCACGATGCGGCGGCGGGAATGGGCCGCCTCGCGGGAAAGTTTCAAGCGCCCCTCAAGATCGCGGTCAAAGGCCACGCCGAATTCCAGCAGGTCGTTAATGCGGTCCGGAGCCTCGCGGGCCAGAAGGTGGGCGATGGACGGCACCACCAGGCCGCCGCCCACGGCAATGGTGTCG
>QILX01000305.1 GCA_003232175.1 Hyphomicrobiales bacterium
GCCATTTCTCTTTCGATGATCGTGCTGGTGGGCTGGCAGTTTTTTGTCGGCATTCCGAAAATCGAACAGGAACAGGCAGCGCAGCAATCACAGGCCGAAAGGGCCGCATCCGCTGATGGGATCACGGGGACAGCACCGGTACCGGGCGCCGTACCCGGCACGGCTCCCATTCCAGGCGGGGTGCCGGCAATTGGCGAAGCACAGGAGCTGTTACGCGAGGCGGTGGTCAGGGCCGCGCCGCGCATCACCATCGACACCCCAAGCGTGGACGGCTCGCTTTCGCTTCTTGGCGCCCGGCTCGATGACCTCAAACTTAAGGGTTATCGCGAGACGGTTGACCCTGACAGCCCTGAAATCACGCTGCTCTCCCCTTCAGGCTCGCCCTCGCCCTACTATGTTGAGCAGGGCTGGACCGTGGCACCGGGAGACAATGTGCAGGTGCCCAATGCCAATACGCTGTGGAGCCGGGAAGGCTCTGGCATCCTGTCGCCCGAAACCCCCATCACCCTCACTTATAACAACGGCGAGGGGCTGATATTCCGGCGCGACATCGCGGTTGACGACGACTACATGTTCACGGTCACCCAAAGCGTGAAGAACACCGGCAACACCTCGATCACCCTTTTCCCATACGCCCTGATTTCCCGGCATGGGCTGCCCGATATCGAGAATTTTTTCATTCTCCATGAGGGTTTTGTCGGTGTGCTGGGCGAAGAGGGGCTGCAGGAAGTCGATTACTCCGATGTGGTGGACGATGGCCCGCAGAGTTTTAGTGCCAATAGCGGCTGGCTTGGTATTACCGATAAATACTGGGCCACCGTCATCGCTCCTGAACAGGGCGAACCCTACACGGCGCGGTATTCGGCGGCGGGGGAACGTCCGGTCTTTCAGGCGGATTATCTGCTTGAGGCGGTGACCATCGGCCCTTCGGCGACCCAATCGGTCACCTCCAATGTTTTTGCCGGCGCAAAACGGGTGGGAGTTCTTAACGCCTACAAGGATGACCTCAATCTGCTGAATTTCAATCTGCTGATCGACTGGGGCTGGTTTTATTTCATCACCCAGCCGCTGTTCTCGCTGATCGATTACCTCTTCCGCCTGCTCGGAAATTTCGGCCTCGCCATTCTGGCAACGACGGTGCTCATCAAACTGGCGCTCTTTCCGCTGGCCAACAAAAGCTACGTCTCGATGAGCAAGATGAAGAAGCTGCAACCCGAAATGACCAAGTTGCGCGAGCGATTTGCCGATGACCGGGCCAAGCAGCAGCAGGCGATGATGGAGATGTACAAAAAGGAGAAGGTCAACCCGATGTCGGGCTGCCTGCCCATCCTGGTGCAGATTCCGATCTTTTTCGCCCTTTACAAAACCCTGTTCGTCACCATCGAAATGCGCCACCAGCCGTTTTTCGGCTGGATCCAGGACCTCTCCGCCCCGGACCCTACGTCCCTGTTCAATCTGTTCGGACTGATCCCGTGGGACCCGCCGCTCTTTTCGATCATCATGGGCATCACCATGTTCGTGCAGATGCGCCTGAACCCAACCCCGCCGGACCCGGTGCAGGCGCAGATCTTCACTTGGATGCCACTTTTGTTCACGTTCCTGTTGGCCAATTTCGCCTCCGGCCTCGTGATCTATTGGGCCTGGAACAATTTCCTTTCCATCCTGCAGCAATATTTCATCATGACGCGCCAGGGGGTTGATGTGAATCTCTTTGGCAATATCATGGAAGCGTTCGGGCAAAAATCAGCGTCAATAAAACCCGACGATAACTCGGACAATACTTCGGAAGATTCTGAGAAAAAATCCTCAGAAGAACCTGAGAGTGCATCGGAAAAAAAACCACGACGAAAACCTAAAAGAAAATCTAAGAAAAAAACGGCAAACAAAATCTGAAGCCAGGTTTGCCGACCACAAGAATTAATCCAATACCCGTCCGTCCAAGAAATTCTTGTCATATTCGTCAGGCGACCCACCCTCCAGACCGGTCGTTCCCCAGTTGATGCCGTGAGATCGTCAATGGCGCCAAAAGCTCCTTCCCATCGGCCCGGCGGTCCTTCGCCTGAGACGCCGCACCCACTGGAGGCATTTCCGCGAGTCGGATTTCTAAAACCACTGATCAATGCGATCGGAATCGATATTGGTGAATACACATATTATGACGATCCTGGCGGGCCGGAACATTTCGTAGAAAATTGCGTCCATTATCACTATCCCTTTATCGGCGATCGCTTGGTGATCGGCCGGTTCTGCGCCATTGCCGGTGGGGTACGATTTCTGATGAACGGCGCCAACCACCGGCTGGACAGTATTTCGACTTACCCATTCGCGATATTCGGCCAGGGATGGGAAGACCCTGATGTTGATTGGAAAAGCGGCAGCAAGGGCGATACCACTATCGGCAATGATGTGTGGATCGGTAATGGAGTCACGATTTTGCCAGGAGTTACAGTCGGCGACGGGGCTGTACTCGGCGCGTCGGCTGTCGTTGCTTCTGATATGCCTGCCTACGGCATTGTCGCTGGTAACCCGGCCAAAGTGGTGAAAATGCGCTTCAACGAACCAATCATAGCGCGGCTTCTAGTTGTCGCCTGGTGGAACTGGCATGCGGCCAAGATCACCAGAAATCTCGATGCCATTCGCGGCCACGATATCGTAGCGCTGGAGACCGCGACATGACAGACGCTGATGGGCGGACCGACACCAGGAGTATCCAAGCAGGTATGCGCTGTTTTCGCAGACCAGTGGAATTTGTACTCACGGTCACCAAACTCAGTGATCTGCCACCGCCGAGGTCTGTCGAAGTTGCGTTTGCCGGGCGGTCAAATGTCGGTAAATCAAGCCTTTTGAATGCTCTTGTCGGACGCAAAAACCTGGCACGGACTTCCAACACGCCGGGCCGCACCCAGGCGTTGAATTTTTTCGCTCTCGGCGACCAACTCAGCCTTGTCGACATGCCGGGTTATGGATATGCCAGGGTATCAAAAACCCTGGTGGCGGCGTGGACCGACCTTGTGTTTGACTATCTTCGCGGCCGGGCGGAGCTGCGACGCGCCTTCCTCCTGATCGATGCCCGCCACGGCATCAAGACCAATGACAGCGAGGCGATGGACATCCTGGATGAAGCCGCAGTTTCCTACCAAGTGGTGCTGACCAAGACCGACAAAATCGGTGCCGGGGATCTGGAAGCTCTTAAAACCTCGCTAGCTGCCAGCCTCAGGAAACGGACTGCCGCCCATCCCCAAGTATTGGCAACATCGTCGCGGGCCGGGGCCGGGCTTGATGAACTTCGGGCGGTGATTGCGGGCTTTCTGTCCAAAAGTTAATCTGATTTCCGGTGTGCCGGGGCCGGTTTGACGCCCAAAGCCGTTGGCCTGTGCGACTTTGTGGTGTAAGCAGCCACCTGGTGAGTATCGTTGTCACCATCAAGGTTCTGCCCAACTGGCGGACATCAATTTACTGGCAGGGCATGAGCACAGACGACAGCCAAAGCGTGACCTCCGCCGCAAAGGCCAACATCATTGCCGAAGCGCTGCCCTTTATGCAGCGTTACGCCGGTGAAACGATCGTGATCAAATATGGTGGTCACGCCATGGTCGATACCGGGCTGGCCGAACTGTTTGCCCAGGACATCGTGCTTTTGAAACATGCAGGCATGAATCCGATTGTCGTCCATGGCGGCGGACCGCAGATTCAATCCATGTCAATCCATGTTGGAGCGGCTTGGTATTCAAAGCGAATTTTCCGCCGGGTTGCGCATCACCGATGCCGACACGGTCGAAGTTGTCGAAATGGTACTGGCCGGCCGGATCAACAAACAAATCGTCACCGCCATCAACAAGGCTGGCGGTCGCGCCGTCGG
>QILX01000267.1 GCA_003232175.1 Hyphomicrobiales bacterium
GCCCGGCGGAACTTTACCGAACTCTGCGCAAAATGGGACCGCCATGTTGCCCATGATTTTGTCGAAAAAGCCGGCGGCGTGAAGGGCCGCACGTTGTGGATAGTGCGGACGATTGCGATGGTGGGTTCACCGGTTGTGGAATATTTTCGCATCCCGCGCTCATTGCGCGTCAAAACCTGGCGGGCGCGATTTCTGGCCGCCGTGGTGATAACCCGCATTCGTCTTTACCGCGCTATGCGCATGACTGAGCATCTAGTCAAAGGGGATCGAGCCGCCAGGGCCGAAGTATGGAACCGAGAGTAGGTTGCAAGGAATTGCTCCCCCAACACATTATTTTAATAGTTCCGGCAATACCCTCATTCAGGTCGACTGAGGGCTGCCAATCCAGCACCTCTTTGGCCAAGGTGATATCAGGGCACCTTTGTTTGGGGTCGTCGGCGGGTAAGGGGTGATATTCGATCTGAGAAGGACCACCCACTTCGGCGCGAATGAATTGTGCAATTTGAAGAATGGTATTTTCGGTGGGATTACCAAGATTGATAGGCCCGGTGACAGTATCATCTGTATCCATCAGTTTGATAAACCCGGTAATCAGGTCGTCAACATAACAAAAACTGCGGGTTTGCGACCCGTCGCCGAAAATTGACAACGACTCACCCCGCAAAGCCTGCACAATGAAATTGGAGATGACCCGACCATCATTTATGTGCATGTGCGGGCCGTAGGTATTGAAAATGCGCGCGATCTTGATTTTGGTCTTGTGTTGCCTGAAATAGTCGAAAAATAGAGTTTCGGCACACCTTTTACCTTCGTCATAACAGGCACGCGGACCGATCGGATTGACACTGCCGCGATAGTCCTCGGTCTGCGGGTGTACTTCGGGGTCGCCATAGACTTCCGATGTCGAAGCTTGAAGAATTTTGGCCCCGGTTCGCTTGGCCAGTCCCAACATATTGATCGCGCCATGGACGGAGGTCTTGGTGGTTTGCACCGGATCGTACTGGTAGTGAACCGGAGACGCTGGGCAGGCCAAATTGTAGATTTCATCGACCTCTATATACAAGGGGAATGTTACGTCATGCCTTATCAATTCAAAGTAGGGGTCACTCAACATATGAGCGATATTTTCTTTTTGAGCGGTAAAAAAATTGTCAACGCAAAGAACATCATTTCCATCTTTTAACAATCTTTCACAGAGGTGCGATCCAAGAAAACCGGCGCCACCTGTAACCAATATTCGTTTTCGATAACTCATCGTCTTCCTCAACTAGCGATTGAATCTGAAAAATATTATTCTGCGGTATTTAAATATTAATTCACGGTCGATCAGCCACTTCACAATAAAAATTTATCATCTGGTCGATCTTGTTCTCCCAAAGCCCGATCGTTTCGGTTCTGGCGCGCGCACCGGTGCTCAGAGCATTCAGCAATTCACCATCGTTCGCCAAGCGCCGGATCGCCGCCGCTAATTCACTAGCGAACTGGTCCGGGGTCTGGGGCGAAACCTGGATACCGCAAGTTTCATCGACAATATAGCCCGGACCTCCACGATCAGTGGTGATGACGGCAAGACCGTGCCTCATCGCCTCGAAGAGGACGATACCGGTAGGCTCGCGAAAGCTTGGAAACAGGAAGACATCACTTTTCATGTAGAGGCATTCTATCTGCTCGCGGGGCAATCGACCATGGAAACGGATTCTTGAGGCCACGCCAAGTTGCTCTGCCTCCCGCCGGCAGAGGCCCAGCTCTTCCCCACCACCGGCAACTTCAAGGGATACCCCGGGCAAATCCGACACCTGCGCCATGGCCCTGACCGCGTCCCGCAAGCCCTTGGTGCGCACTGCGCGCCCGACATGCAGAAGCTTCAACTCGCCGGGTTGTTTCCGCCGCGGTGCCCGGGCTGGACCCAAGGTCTCAATGCCGACTTCGCAGAAAACTTCACACCGCTTCGGGCGGGCTTTGGTGAGAATATCCACCACATAAGGCGAAGAGCACAGGACGATTTCCGCTTCGGCATAAGTTCGCCGCAGCCATGGATCCCAGCGAAATCGAATTTCATCGAGCACGCGCAGTCGAGTATAGAGCGGGGCCGTGCCGCATTCACTTTCAAAGCCCGGTGGATTGGACATGCTGCCCGCCAGGGGACCAATAATGAAAGGCACCCCAAAACCAACGCCGGGGCAGGGAAACCGCATAGCCAGGGGTGTCAACTGGTGAATGAGATCGAATTTCTCGCCGCTATGTAAAGCGCGCGAGATCCATTTCCGCGCCTGAAAATAGAAAACCGGATACCACGGTTTTACCGAGCTGCTCATCTTCTGGTAGCGCGGAAAATGGGGACGTTCATCCCATTCGATGACTTTCACATCGGGCAATTGCACCGAGGGCGGTGTCTTGCCCGAACGGCGCATGGTGAGAAGGGTCAGATCGCAGATCTTGGACAGCCTCGCCACCCAATGAAATGCATTCCAGGTCTCCCCGACATCTTCGCCATCGCACTGCGGTGAAAT
>QILX01000306.1 GCA_003232175.1 Hyphomicrobiales bacterium
GACGCGGCCCACCCCATGTTGCCCTATCTGGCCCAGGGTGCCGCCATGGGCCTTGAGGATGGTTTTGTCCTGGCGAAAAAAATCGCCGAGATGTCCGATATTGACCGGGCCTTTCGCAGCTATGAACGCGCCCGCGCCCGCCGGGTCATGAGAGTTCAGCGCGCTGCCCGTAGTAACGCCCGCAATTTTCACTTTTCCGGCCCAGCGGCATTGGCGCGCAATGCCATATTGCGAATTGGCGAAGGAATGTCCTCTGGCGCCCTGCTGCGCCGATATGACTGGCTCTATGGCAAGGGACCAGTGCCTTAACCCCGAATAAGGACGAAAAAACCCCTAAACCTCCGGGTGAAACCGTTTCACCTTCTGGTCGATAGCGCCAAATATAGTGCGTCCGTCGGGGCTAAACATTTCAATTCGAACCGTGTCGCCAAAACGCAGAAACGGCGATTTGGGCTTGCCATGCTGCAATGTTTCAAGGGCCCGCAATTCAGCAATGCTGGAATGTCCGACCCCGCCATCGGCGATTGTGGTTCCATCCCCGGCACCTTGCCTGTTGGAGACCATACCCGAACCGATAATTGTTCCTGTCCCCAGCCGCCGGGTTTTGGCGGCGTGGGCGATCAGGGTGGGGAAATCGAAACTCAAATCGACACCGGTGTTGGGTTTTCCAAACGGTTTGTCGTTCACATGGCTTAAAATCGGCAGCTCGAGTTTCTGGCCATTCCAAGCCGCCCCCAATTCATCAGGGGTCACGGCCACCGGTGAAAACGCCGATGAGGGTTTGGACTGAAAATAACCCAGGCTCTTGGACATTTCCGCCGCGACCAATGCGCGCAACGAGATATCGTTAACCAGCATCATCAGGCGGATATGAGATTTGGCCGCCTCGGCGGAGCACCCCATCGGCACATCATCGGCGATCACAGCCAGCTCGGCCTCAAAATCTATGCCCCAGTCCTGGCTTTCAAAGGCAATTGGGTCGCGCGGCCCCAGGAAGGTATCCGAGCCGCCCTGATACATCAGTGCATCTGCCCAGATACTCTGCGGCGCCTGTGCACCGCTGGCTTTACGGGTCAATTCGGCAAAATTCACATATGCCGAACCGTCCGCCCACTGAAAAGCCCGGGGCAAGGGCGCTGCCATCGCAGCAGGCTCGAAGCGTTCAAAAGGCCCTTCACGCGCGTTCAGCGCGGCGGAAACCTGCGCCAGATCAGGCGCTAAACCCTCCCAGTCGTCCAGCACCGCCTGCAAGGTTGTGGCGATTTCCGGCACAAGCCGTTGCCGGGAAAGATCCCCTGAGACGACAACAAGGGTTCCATCCCTTCCGCCGGTTTTCAGTGTCCCGAGTTTCATACCTGACCTTAAATAGTTACCAACTGAAGTAGAGCAAACATTCGCCAAATATAAATATATCTATTTATTCTATTGCAAATTTTTTACGAATTTCATGCCAAAATCCTAATAGATTTCTACGGACAAATCCTTGCGCATAGCACGCTTCAAATCATCTATAACCTTTGGTCTATTAGGATGAATACCATCTTCAGTTGGATTTGTTTCCTTCATTAGCGCGCAAAATTCGGCAACATCTTTTGATCCAACCAAATCTATTCTATTGTTCCAGCGCCCAACATTGAGTGCCGCTTCCTCCGTTTGTTCGATTTCAGACTTATGCATGGCATCAAGAAATCCAACATAACACTCCCTTTTTTCTTGAAAATTGCGCTTCGAGATTTCAGCACGAATCGATAACCAAGCTTGCACTAACGCTGTTACAATGGCTCCAAGACCAAAGGCTGAAATGAGTTGCAAAATGTTCATGGTTATTACCGCCCTTAATCCAGCAGCCGTTTATTAGAAAAAGCTCGACCTGAATGTGTTTTTAGATATTTTTCAAACTTAAAAGCAGTCATTTTACTCGGGAATGCACAATACCACATAAGTTTCCAGGGAAAATATTTAGAGGTATGCTTGGATTTTCCGGTGTTATGATCTGACAAACGCTGCCTAAGATCAGCTGACACGCCTATGTATTCTTGTCCTGGGTTTGCAACACTCCGAATTATATAAACGTACCACATGCAGATCCTCCAGCCCGTCGTCGCCACAAAGGCTATGCCGGGCACTGCTTCGCCTAAGCTCGTCTCCACGTGGCTGCGCCACGCGCAGCCGAAGGCGAAGCGTGGTGCGGACGGCGGGACTTGAACCCGCACGGGGGTTACCCCCCTCCAGATTTTAAGTCTGGTGTGTCTACCATTAGCGACGCCCTCTTTATTCGCGGCGGCGGGCCGTGCCGTCAAGAGGCTGGTGCGCAGTTGTCTTCATTCGGCGCCATCATGGATCGGCGGGGTGAATTGCAAGGACAAGTCCCAGGGGAAATAAATCCAGGTGTCCTGGCTAACCTCGGTGACGAATGTATCGATCATCTCGCGCCCTTGTGGTTTTGAATACACGGTGGCGAAATGAGCCTTTGGTAACATTTCTCGCACCTTGGCGGCGGTCATCCCGGTATCGGTCAGATCATCGACCACCAGGATGCCCTCGCCCCCGGGCCCGTATTTTTCGATCAGGCTGCGGGAGATTTCCTTGAGCACCTCAAGCCCGCCCTGTTCTTTATATTCGTGGTAGGACGCAATGCAGACAGTCTCGATCAGACGAATTTCAAGCTCCCGCGCCACAATCGCCGCCGGCACCAGCCCACCCCTTGTTATGCACACAATGGCGTCAAATTTTCCCTGGCCGGACAGCCGCCACGCCAAGGCCCGCGCATCGCGATGAAACTGGTCCCAGGAGACCGGAAAGGCTTTGTCGGTTGGGTTGGTCAATTTTTTTCCTTAAATATTAGTCGGTTTCGGGCGCCGGGCCGATATCCGCCCTGGCGCCCATGCCCTTAAATGCGGCGACAACAGCGTCCGCCGCGGCAGCTGCATCTTTTAAACTGGTCGACCGGCAGACGATAACGGTGCCAAACCCGCCCTGGCGGAAAAACGGATAAGAACCGATGGAAACATCCCCGTGAGCGGCTTGCACCGCCGCCAGGGGCTCAGCAGCATCGCCTTCACGGATATCGGAAGTGATATTGACGATTTTCAGCACCTTGCCGCCCTTGAGCCGTGGGCTGAGCGCATCAAGCATCGCGGCCATTATCGCCGGCACCCCGGCCATGACAAAAACGTTGCCGAGCTGAAACCCGGGCGCCTGGGAGACCGGGTTGTCGATCAGGCTTGCCCCGTGGGGAATCCGCGCCATGCGCCGCCGGCCAGGCGTAAGGTCGGCCTCCGCATGGCGCTGGCGCAGCCGGCCAAGGGCCTTTTCGTTTTCCGAGATATCAACGCCAAACGCCGCTGCAACGGCATCAGCGGTAATATCGTCATGGGTCGGACCAATGCCCCCGGTGGTAAACAGGTAGGTATACCGGTCGCGTAAGGCATTCAGGCTCGCGACAATTTCGGCCTGGTTGTCGGGCACCACCCGCGCTTCCATCAGCCGGATGCCCATGCGGTCAAGATGCGCGGCGATATGAGCGATATTTCGATCCGGTGTGCGCCCGGAGAGGATTTCATCGCCGATAACCAGCACCGCGGCGGTGACGATTCTGTCCTCGGCCCCGCCTGCCTCGCCCATGGATTTGCCTTTCCGAAGTGGAATTTGCGATCCCGCGATATAACAAGTCACGCTCCCACGGGGAAGGTTTGCGCTGCCACCATCCACGGTTTATCCATGGGTAATGGATTTTCCCACGCCCCTCACCCGTGCTCACCTGCTGCGCCGTTACAAGCGCTTTTTGTCCGATATGATCCTGGAGGACGGCACCGAGATCACCGCACATTGCCCAAACCCCGGCGCCATGACCGGCCTTGACCGGGCCGGCGCCACCATATGGCTTTCCAAATCGGACAATCCCAAACGCAAGCTGGCCTGGTCATGGGAGCTGACGGAAGTCGATGATGGCGCGGGGCCCACACTGGTGGGGATACATGCCGCGCGCGCCAATGCCGTCGCCGCCGAAGCCTTGGCGGCGGGCGTGGTATCAGAATTGCGGGGATATGAAAACCACCGCCGCGAAGTCCCTTACGGGACAGGAAGCCGTGTTGATTTTGTGCTTGAAAACCCCGACCGCCCGCCGGCTTATGTCGAGGTGGTTAAAAACGTCCATCTTTGCCGGCAAACCGGCCTGGCGGAATTTCCCGATTGCCCGACAGCGCGCGGCGCCAAACACCTCGATGAGCTTGCCCGGGTCGCGCAAGATGGCGCCCGCGCGGTGTTGCTGTATGTCGTGCAGCGGCCCGATACACAAGGGTTTCGCTTTGCCGCGGATATAGACCCCCGCTACTGGGCCGCGGCACTTGGCGCAAAAGCTGCGGGTGTTGAGACATTATGTTACGATTGCGATGTCACGGACCCATGATGGGATATGTCGAAGCCAAACTCGCCCCAATTCGCAACACCGGAGATATCAAACTCCAGAACGCCGAAGCCTTTGAGGGGATGCGCCGTGCGGGCCAGTTGACCGCCCGGGCGCTCGACATGGTGACCGAACTGGTGCGCCCCGGGGTGACCACGGCTGAACTTGATCGCGCCGTGCTCGATTTTGCCCTTGACCATAACGCCCTGCCCGCCACGCTTTATTATCGCGGATATTCCCATTCCAGCTGCATATCGCTCAACCATGTCGTTTGCCACGGCATCCCCGGCTCAAGGGCTTTGCGAACCGGTGATATCCTCAATATCGATATCACGCTTATTGTCGATGGCTGGCACGGCGACTCGAGCCGCATGTATGCCGTGGACAAGATTTCGCGTAAAAGCGAACGGCTTATCGAGGTCACCTACGAAAGCCTGATGCGTGGCTGCCACGCGGTAAAACCAGGTGCAACAACAGGAGACATTGGCGCGGCAATTCAGACTTACGCCGAAGCGCAGCGCATGGGGGTTGTCCGCGATTTTTGCGGTCATGGCCTGGGACGCCTGTTCCATGATGTCCCCAACATTCTCCACTATGGCCGTTCCGGCGAAGGCATACCCTTGCGGCCTGGAATGTTGTTCACTATCGAACCGATGGTCAATATCGGCCGCCCCCATGTGAAGGTGTTAAAAGATGGCTGGACCGCGGTCACGCGGGACCGGACTTTATCGGCGCAATTTGAGCACACCGTTGGTGTCACCGAGACCGGGGTTGAGATTTTTACCGGCTCGCCCAATGGCTTGGATTGCCCGCCTTACGCAACGGTTTAACCACGAAGGGCAGGCCGTGAGCAAAGGACCGGGCTTTGAGGATGGAGCGAGCGCACCGCATTACCTGGGCCACCGGACACGCCTGCGGGAGCGCTTCGCGACCAAGGGCGCGGATACGCTGGCGGACTATGAACTTCCGTTCCATCCCCCGCGCCGACACCAAACCCATTGCCAAGGCGCTGATCGACCACTTCGGCAGTTTTGCTGAAGTTCTGGCCGCGCCATCGACACGCCTGGTGGAGGTCAAGGGCGTAGGGACAAGCATTGCGACTGAACTGAAGATCATTCATGCCGCGGGCCTGCGTTTGGCCAGGCCAGAATTGAATACCAAACTGTCCATCAGTGACTGGGACACGCTGATCAGCTATTGCCATACCGCCATGGCGCTTGAAACCCGCGAGCAATTCCGGGTGCTGTTTTTGGACAAACGCAATGGACTTTTGGCCGACGAGGTCATGAACCAGGGGACAGTCGATCACACCCCCGCCTACCCGCGCGAAATCGTCCGCCGCGCCATCGAGCTGGGGTCAACAGCGGTCATTTTAGTCCACAACCACCCTTCCGGCGACCCGACGCCGTCGCGCGCCGATACGTGGCGGCCGCCCGCGCCCTTGGCATCATTGTCCACGACCACATTATTATCGGCCGTGAAGATCACTACAGTTTCCAGAGTTCCGGCCTGATGGAGACGTGAAGACCATCGCCATCGTGAGTCAAAAAAAGACCCGGCGGTGGAATTCCGCCGGGTCCGGGTTGGTCGATTTATCGAAAATCAGTGGATCTTCAATGTATTGAACTTGCCGTCGCCGATTTCCAGCTCCTTGTAGGACCCTGAAGCTTCGCCGACATCGGTAAATTCAAC
>QILX01000357.1 GCA_003232175.1 Hyphomicrobiales bacterium
AGATGGACATTGTCGTCCGCGCCGCGCTGGCTCCCGCCGACCCTTCCCCCCAGGACCGGTCCGTGGCCGCCGCCGCCGCCAAGGCGCGCTCGGAAGCACAAGCGCAATTGCGGCAACAGACCGAGGCGCAAAATGGCGCCAGCGAACCGGCGGGCGTGCCGGTTAAGGCAGAAACAAAACCAGGCGATGTGCCCGGCGCGCCTGCCGACACCCCGGCAGCCTCGCGCCTTGCCGCCGCCCGCGCCTATGGCGATCAGCCGCCGAATATTCAGGACGTTGCCGCCAGCATTTTTGGAGCCGCGGCCCAGTTGATCTAGGGCGTTTTCGCCTGATAGGACATCGGCACCGGCCTCAAGTGTCATTCCCGATCATCGGCCCCAATTCAAATTTCCAGAATGGGTTTGAAATAAGTCATGTTTTCGTATCGACAAAGTGCGGGATTGGACAATTCGACCTGAAGGGTATTCGCCGCAACCTGCTCGGACATTTCCCGGCAATCGCCCACAAGTTGCCTGGCGTGGCGCTCGCTTAGCCAGTCAAGTTGATAACACAAGCTTATGTGAAACTTATAGGAACCATGATTTGGTCTCGATATCCCGAGAAGGTTTTTAAAGTCACTTCTAATGTGCTCAAGTGTTGATTTATCCGCTTTTGTCTTCGGCTCGAGGTGCAATACAAGCGTAAACCCGATATTGGGATCCACGCTCAGATGTGTTGGTTTCAGATTAAACTTTTCTGGAGCTGAGTAATTTGCCAGGCGATCAGCCAGCTTTGCGACTGCGACGTCCAGCGGCGTATGCAGATCAATGCCCGCGGGCCAAACGGGCTGATCACGATTTTGGTCATTGATGCATTCGAACAATGTCATGTGAAGCGAATGATCAGGCAGGAAAACAAACGATGGCGCGTAACTCGCAGATTTCAGGGTGCGAGTAAATTCCCGCAGCAACTTTGAAACCTTGCTGTCAGGCAACACGTGACAGACGATGCTGGCCCCCGGAAAACTAAGCACACTACCATCGCGTTCGAATTTTCGGCCAATGGCCGGAGGCGCATCAGTCCTGTCAGCCCCGGTGAGAATTTCAGTGCATTTATCAGTCATAATCCGTTCACCTGACCTCCGTGACCTGCGAATGAAAAGCCGTCGCAAGGTTTCAGCAAAACGTGCCCTTGGTTTGATCCAATACAGGTCCTATGCGGAGGTATCGGATTTTATTTTCCGCAACAATTTCGGCACTGAAAACACGAGAATGAATAACACCATCATCCCCAGGACGATTGGGCTTTCGAAAAAAGTAAAATAATTGCCCTGCCCCAACTTAACCGCAAGTCTGAAATTTTCTTCCAGCATGGCTCCAAGGATAAGGCCAAGAACAAGCGGGCTGATCGGATAGTCCGCCTTCTTGAGCAAGTAACCAAATATCCCAAGAACGCCCGCCACCCCCATATTAAAAGTGGCGGCAGCAATGGACTGGCCTTCCGATATATGACATTATGACAATTATCGGTATCAGAAATGCCGGCGGCACTCGAAGAACCTTGGGAAACAGACGGATGCCGACCAGTTGAAAAATAAACATTGCGATCAGCGACAGGCCCATCGCGCCAAAGATCGCATAGACAAGGGGAAGGTCATACAAAAACAAGTCATGGCCGGGGACCACGCCCTTGATCAGCAGCGCACCCAGCAGAACCGCTGTTGCCGCATCACCCGGAATAGCCAGGGTCAGCACCGGAATGAGCGCTCCTCCGGTCACGGCGTTGTTGGCGACCTCAGGCGCGAATACGCCTTCAACGCAACCACTTCCAACGCGGTCGAGCTTGGAGCCCTTGCGGTGCGTGAGTTGTTTTGCGCGCTCATAACTGAGAAACACGGCAATACTGGCACCGGTTCCGGGAATCGCGCCGATTACAGTGCCAATTCCCGCGGATTCCAATGTAAGCCGCCACATTTTTCTGAGTTTGCTCCAGGTTGGAAAAGGATTCTTAAAGTTGACCTGTGGCACTTCGAGTTTACCGCTGTGCAGGCGTTCAAGGTCGTAAAGTGCCTGGGAAATACCAAAAAAACCAATCAGGGCGGGAATCAGTTTAATCCCGCTTTGCAAGGGTGTGTCCGCCAGAATATCCGGGAACGGCATTCTGGGAGCGTTTGAAAATGGATCGGTCCCGATGAGTGACAGACTGACGCCAAGTGCACCTACAGCGATGCCCTTGATCAGACCGGACCCCGAAATTGCGGCAATAATTGATATACCCAGCAGCGCAAGTGTGAACTTTTCTGCCGGACCAAAGGCCAATGTCGCCTTTGCCAGCAAGGGGGCAAAAAATACCAGTATTGTCAAACTTATGAACCCGCCAATGAGTGAGGCCAAGGCGGCGCCACCCAATGCCAGGCCGGCCTGGCCGTTTTTGCTCATCTGGTACCCGTCTTCAACGGTCGCAAGTGCGTTCGGATTGCCGGGTATTCCAAGCAGAATAGCGGGTATGGAGGCACCGGAGATGGCGCCTGTGTACACAGAAAGCAGCATGGCCATGCCTGTTGCCGTGGGTAGATAAAAACTTACCGGTAACATTAAAGCCAAACCCATTGTGGCCGTCAGCCCGGGAAGTGCGCCCAAAATTATTCCGAGTATGGAACCAATAATAACCCAAATTATAGTTTCAAATGTCAATAATAATTCTAATCCACCAGCCATATCTGTGTAAATAGATGACACGTCATAGATCCTTTTCTACCATTTGATTATACCACCTGGCAGTTGAACGAGAAATACAAGACGAAATAATACAAATATCGCAAAGACTGTACCTATGGAAACAAGAGCCACAAGGGTTCCTTGCCTTTCAAGATTGGCGCGCCGGATAAAAAACACCGATCCGGCGAAAAGTGCACCTGTGACCAGTGCAACCGCGGCGGCCTGAATTACAGGTTCACGAAATTCCTGGATATTGTAGGTGCGGGCAAGCCAGAAACATATTTTTATAACCCCCCTGGCAATGGAGTACAGAACCAGCAGTCCGGCCAATACGGTTCCATTCCACCAAACTATTTTACGCCAGGTAATCTGGTGCCCAATTTCCCGGAAATTGAGAATGATTAAATTGCAGATAAACAATCCGCTTGATAGAATAAATCCCAAATGCCTGAATACAAGAATAAAACCCACTGAGAGTAATATGTTACCCAGAACCACTGGAGAGAAAAGCTGATCATCATCAGTTTTTTTCTTACCGTCCTTTCCAACTGATTTTACCAGAAGAAAAACCGAAGACAGCAACATAACAACCGCGCTGCCCAGGGGGAAAAAGCGACCGCCCGGATCATAATTGTATGTATCACCGATCATGAAAGTCGGAGGTGCTGCAACCGCGAAAATCAGATAGCTGATAGATATGACCAGAAACAGGGACGCGACCGTGGTTTCTGTACTCAAGCGCATCTAAGTGCCTCTGCCGGTATCAAAAATATGGGGCGCATTGATGCGCCCCATAATTCTGTCTCTCACTGCAATGGAGCTGAAATATTCAGTTATTTACTCGCGATACAATCCAGCCTTTCGAATGATCGGTTCAAAACCTTCGATCAGCTGATCGAAATAGGCGGATGTTTCGGATGTCTTGGTGAGACCTTTTTCGACCATGAACGCCTGATAAGCTTCTGAGTTGAATGCTTTTTCAAATGCATCGGCGAGAACGGCTATTGCCTCTTTCGGGGCCCCTTTACGCACCGCGATCGACTTGAATGACCCGCCCGGTACATCAAGATCGCCAAATCCCAGTTTGGCCAATGTGGGAACATCCGCAAGGCTCTCAAGAGCACTGGGTTCGTTATAGAGGATCGCCAGCGGGGTCAGCGCGTTAGCATTCGACAGGATTTCAGATTGCGAGAAGATGCCGACTTCGCAGCGGCCACCCAGAACATCGGCGCGCAGGTTCTTACCCCCCTGAAAGGGCGTGACATTGAATGCGCCGTCGAATTTTAGGTTTATGGCAACAGAAGCTACCCCGGTTGCACCGCCCATTCCGGCATTGCCTAGGCAAATCGTTCCTCTTGCTGATTTGGCGGCTTCCACCAGCTCATTCATGGTTTGAAAAGGCCGCGTCTTCAAAATCGCAATGATAAACGGATCCCAATTCAGACCGACAATATGTTCCAGCTCTTTGTAGCCGTCTGTCAGACCCTGCATGGTCGCCCCGATGGTATGAGTACCTGCCGCCAGCAGCGTGTAGCCGTCGGATTCTCTGTTCAAGAGTTCGTTTGTGCCTTG
>QILX01000119.1 GCA_003232175.1 Hyphomicrobiales bacterium
CACATTGGCAACCTGCGGCTGGGCCCGCGAAATGATCCGTCCCCGGCGAATGACATAAAGGCGCGGCGGCCTGAGGCGGATGGCTTCCATGGCGTCCCCGGCCTGCACCACCACCATATCGGCGTGGCACCCCTCTGCCAGGCCATAATCCTCCAGCCCCAATGCGCGGGCAGCATTGGTAGTGACCGCTTCAAACATGGCTTTGGTTTCGTCAACCCCGGTCATCTGCCCGACATGGACCGCCATGTGGGCGACCTCGAGCATATCGTGGCTGCCGAAACTGTACCACGGGTCCATGACGCAATCGTGGCCGAGCGCGACATTGATGCCCATGGCTGTCATCTCTTTCACCCGGGTCATGCCGCGCCGCTTGGGATAGGTGTCGTGGCGGCCCTGAAGGGTGATGTTGATCAGCGGGTTGGGGATGGCATGGATCTGTGCTTCGGCCATCAGCGGCAGCAGCTTGGAGACGTAGTAGTTGTCCATCGAATGCATCGAGGTGAGATGGCTGCCCGCAACCCGGCCCTCAAGGCCCAGCCGTTTGGTCTCGGCGGTTAAAGTCTCGATGTGGCGCGACATCGGATCGTCGGTCTCGTCGCAATGCATGTCGATGCGCAGGCCCCGTGCCGCCGCGATTTCGCAAAGGGCCCGCACCGAGCGGGCGCCGTCTTCCATGGTGCGCTCGAAATGGGGAATGCCGCCGACGACATCGACGCCCGTGCATAGCGGTAAAACCCGTCTTGGGGGAAAGCCACCAGTTGAATGTCGATATATGGCTTTAACTCCTCGCGCATGTCGATAAGCGCCTCGACCGCCATCAGCCGGTCGTCGGAGGTATCGACATGACTGCGGATGACGAGCGTGCCCCTTGCGATCGACCAGCGGGCCAGCTCGCGCACACGGGCTTTGATCGCTTCATGGGTCAGCTTGGGTTTCAGTTCGCCCCAAAGCTGGATGCCCTCAAGCAAAGTGCCGGACCGATTGAGACGCGGCTCACCGAGGCTAAGGGTCGAATCGAGATGAAAATGGCTGTCGATGAATGGCGGTGTCACCAGGCAGCCGCCGGCGTCGATCACATCTTTAGCGTCGCCATTGATGTTTTTCGCCAGCCCCTCGATGCGCCCGTCGCGAACGGCGATATCTATATCGGTGCGGCCATCGGGAAGATTGGCGTTGCGAACCAGCAGGTCAAACATGGAATTTTTCTAAACCCTTTCCCCGCGCCGGAATGGCACCAATAGCGCCTTGGGGTAGCGGGTGCGGCTGGCCATGACAACCATGGCGGCGATGGAGAGCACATAAGGCAGCATGAGGAAGAACTGATAGGGGATCTGAGCGCCCGCCAATTGCTGAGCTCGAACCTGCAAGGCGTCGAGTCCGGCGAACAGCAATGCGCCAAGCAACGCCCTTCCGGGCCGCCAGGAGGAAAAGATCACCAAAGCGACACAGATCCAGCCCCTGCCGTTGATCATGCCGAAGAAAAACGCGTCAAAGGCGCTCATGGTGATGAAGGCGCCGCCGATAGCCATCAGCGCCGAGCCGACCATCACCGCGCCGGTGCGGATGGCGAGAACGTCGATCCCTTGCGCCTCGACTGCCACCGGGTTTTCCCCCGCCATGCGCACCGCAAGGCCCAGCGGGGTCTTCTCCAGCACGTACCAGACAGCCAGAACGGAAAAAAACGCCAGATAGGTGAGCGGTGTCTGGTTGAAAAACGCTTCGCCAATTACCGGAATGTCCGACAGAACCGGAATGGGGTATTGCTGGAACGGCACGATTTTGGGCGGTGTGGTGACGTCGGGCAGCATCATGCGGAAAATGTAGTAGCTGAGCGACGAAGCGAACAAGGTGATGCCGATGCCGGTCACATGCTGGGAGAGGCCCAGGTGCACGGTGAAAACGGCATGCAAAAAGCCGAACATGGCGCCGATAAAGGCGGCAAAGAGGATCCCGCCCCATAGATCGCCGCCAAGATAGACCCACATCCAGCCCGCCATCGCCCCCATGGTCATGATGCCCTCGATGCCCAGATTGAGCACCCCGGCGCGCTCGCAGATCAGCTCCCCAAGGGTGCCAAAAATGAGCGGGCTGACAATGCGGACCGTTGCGGCCCAGAAGCCGGCGGTGATGAGAATTTCAAAAAGGTCGCCAGTCATTGTCTCACCGCCAGTAAATGCGATAGCGCGTGGCCATGACGCTGACCAGGATCATCAGGACCGACAGCCCCACTAGAGTATCGGCAATATAGGTCGGGATATCGACCGCCCGGCTCATCGAATCGGCCCCGACATAGACAGCCGAGAGGAACAGCGCCGAAAGGATCACGCCCAAGGGGTGCAGCTGAGCCAGCATGGCCACCGCGATACCGGTATAGCCAAAGCCCGGCGATAGATCCAAGGTCAGGTACCCCTTCAGCCCGGCCACCTCGCTGACCCCGGCAAGGCCGGCAAGCCCGCCCGAGATGAGCGCGGTGCGGATAACCGTCTTGCCGACGGGAATACCGGCAAAGGACGCAGCCTTGGGGTTGAATCCCACGGCACGAATTTCATATCCCCACCTGGTATACCGCATCAGCACCCAGGCCAGCACCGCCGCCACGATGGCAAAAATAAAGCCCAGATGAAGCCGGCCCTTGGCCAGAAGCGGTGGCCACACCCCCTCGTCGATGATCGGCGCGGCCTGGGGCCAGCCCAGCGACATGGGGTCTTTCCATGGACCCTCGATGAGAAAACTCACTACCAGCAGAATGACGAAGTTGAGCAGCAGCGTCGTTACCACCTCATCGACCTTCATATGGGTCTTCAGCAGCACTGGAACCAGAAGTATGGC